>NZ_CAJMZF010000042.1:0-76348 GCF_905220245.1 Paraburkholderia sp. J63
GCAATTCGTCTTAATCGCTTCGTTTTCGTTCGCAGCGATCAGCGAAGGAGGCGAATTATGCGGGTCATTCCCGAAGCCGTCAAGCATCTTTGCGAAAATTTTTTCGGGCCATATTTTTGTGCTTGTTGCCCGCCCCCCGGAGCTAGTCCAGACCGCAGCCGGCGTCCGAGGTTAAAGGCTTGCTTCATGCACCCTGGCGCCAGGTAGCCAGGCGAGTTGCTGGACCACTTGGGCAGACAAGGCGCTCGATTCCCCACCATTCAATCAAGCTCCTGGCGTGGCGCATGGAGGCAAGTCCATGTTCGCCCGGGTATTCGTCCCGGAAGCGCCCCGTGTGACTTTCGACTTGTTGCCGGCCGCTCCGCCAGTTTGCGCAGCCGGCTCACGAGATAGTCGGCTTGATGCCCCGATTGCCCAGCAACTGAAAAACGTGGGGCTCAGACATTCACGATTGCACCCTGTCTATTGGCAGGGCGATCGGGACATCACTTGTCCCAACCGCCCCGTATCATGAGGCCCACGCCAGCACGCCATCGACAGAGTCCGGGAACACCACTCGACAGAAGCCACCTGATCAATACCAACTGAACAACGCAAAAGAAGAAATATGAAAACAAAGACCTTTAGCAACTCGGAACTTTCACGCTACTTCGCGTCTTTCTGCGGAATGGATGGCGGCAATCCGGAGGCAAAGCTGTGGATTTGCGGAATTGAGCATGGCTCCGATGCCGAGGAGTTGTGCAACATCGAGCCGGAAAACCAGCCTGGAGAGTGGAACGCCGAGAAGCGCAGCTCATACGCAGCAGAATATCGAAAGTGGCCGTACTGGCGAAATGCAGCCAAAATAGTCGTCGGCACTCAGCGAGCCGTGTTGGCTAAAGCCGGATTAACCTCGAAGAGCCCGGATTGGCGTGCGTATAGAGACGAATTCCTGTACACGCGCCACGGCTGGGACTTCAAGCTCAATCTCTTCCCCCTTTCTTCTCCCCGCGTCAGCAGTGACCAGTGGACGAAGGCCCACGGGCTCCAGCCCGCGCTTGTTGACAAGGAAACATACCGCACACTTTGCCGCGAAGGTGGCCGTTTCGCCTTCATGCGTCGGCTTCGGGCCGAACGTCAACCCAAGGTCATCCTCGCAACCGGCGTGGGAAGTCGTGGCGATTTCGTACACGCATTCGGGTTCGAAGGTTGCGAGGAGAAAGCGGTCGTCATTGGGCGCGAGGCCGCACAACGCCGACTGTATGTCTACGTAGACCGCTATGCGGACGACCGTCATAGCGTGCTCGTGGTTACGCCGTTTCCAGGCTCGCCCAGTGGCCTCAATTCGACGTCGCTCATCGGAGAACTCGCCGCTTACCTCGCTTCGTGGATGTCGCCATCGGACTTTCATGCACTATCCGGACGAGGCGCAGAGTAGAACGATGAAGCCACGCTTGTCTGACGAAACACTTTCAAGCCCGACTGGCGGCGCGCAGCCACGCCATCCATTTCCGGCCGTGCTCATCGATCCGCACGGCTTGTGGAGCGCGCCCCTTGATGTGCTGCCATCTTTCGACGGACGCGTCCAATGGCTAAGATCGACGACGCCCTGGCCGCCGGAGACGGATGGATTGAGTATCCGGCTTGCGAATAGTTCGGCCGAATGTCAGTCGGGTGCGGAACTGCGGACGGGCTGCGTCACGGTGCTCGTCGACGCGGCCGTTCCCATTGGTTTGCATGGATGCGGCGCTATCCTGGCCTGCTCCCACGACACGATGTCCACAGCCGTCGTAGCCATGGCAACCGCGATACTCACGGTCGCACTCGCAAATCACATCGCTCACTTCGGGTGGAGCGACGCGCGGGAAATCATTTCCCGCGACGTGCTGATGGTTGCCACCTCCATGCATGCCACTGACCCCGACACCATCTCCGGTTGTGCCGCCCGCACACTGGGTTATTTCCAGGGCACAAGTCGCATTGAACCTGAAGCCGTCATACTTGGTGTCATCGCCTCGGACAAGGAACCGCCATGCCTGCGCGACATGACAGACTTCGCATATTCCATACGGTCGATATCGGGCCTGAATTGTTATCAGATAGTGGCGTGCCACCTGTCAAAGCAGGCACACGCAACCGCTTTCCTGCTAGCGACTTTTCCCATCCCTGTTCTGCCGGGCCAACGCATCCGGACTCGAAGACGCTGGCCAACATGACGCGTCGCCTAACTTCTGCAATCCTGTCTAAATCACCGATTCGCTCGAGGCTAAACTAATACAGCTGCCCTAGCCCTCCCATTTGAATCCCAATGGCAAACGGCCGACAGCATCGACCGCTAATCCCCCCTCACCACGCATAGTTCCTAAATAACGCGCCGTTACCAATCTCGCATCGCCGTTGCACCTGTGTCCGAACTTGCCGCCTACACTCCGAACCGTACGCACCATGAACGCACGCAGTATGCGAAGGAGTAGCGGAAATGAACAAAACGATTCTCGGAATGATAGTGGGCGTAGCGGCACTGGCGGCGTCCACCGCGGCAAGCGCTCACGTGGATGTTGCCTTGGGAGTTGATGTTCCCGGCGTAGCCTGCGCCCCAGCTCAACCAGTATATGTCGCGCCGCCTGCGCCAGTCACAGTCGCGTGGCGCGGAGACGATGACTGGCGTGCGCGTGAATGGCGGGAACGCGAATGGCGAGAGCATGAGCGGCGCGAGCACCAACGGCGCGAATGGCACGACCATGACCGCTGGGACCATTGAATCAGTACCGATGCTCAACTCCGATACGCTCAACTATCACGCAGATGCCAGTCATGAACATTAATCGCCGAATCGGGATATTCGCTGCCGCCGTCACATTAAGCCTGGCGGCAGCCGGAACAGCAAATGCGGCCGGCTGCCTGAAAGGCGCAGTCGTGGGCGGTGTCGCCGGACACTACGCGGGCCACCACGCAGTCGTGGGTGCAGTCGGCGGCTGCATCGTCGGACATCACGTTGCCGCGAAGCATGCGGAGGAACGGGCCGCGCAACATCAAGCCATCCGCGAGCATCAGCTTGCCACGGGATAACCGGCTGGGCATGGGTATTTATCCGCGGCTATCAATAACGCCCATTCGAGCTGTGCTATTCTGGCGAAATGCAACTTGAACTTATCTGCTTACGGGTTGCATTCCTACCGAATGCATAACTAGATGGACGAAAGAAAACGCGACAGCATAGTGGCCTACCTGCGCCGCAGGATGGCTGAATTTGGAATCGAGCCGGACGATATCGCCGCGTCAATTGCAGCAGACCACGAGAAAACGCGAGCGGCACGATACCGCGACGCCAGCGGCAATACGTGGGACGGTAAAGGCGATGCTCCGCAATGGGTCATCCAGGCGACGAGCGCAGGACAATCGCTCGAGCATTTTGCAATTGGCGAAACGCCCGAGCAGCAGCCTGCCAAACACGCGAGTGTCGACTGGCGGCAGGACCCCTTCGCCGGCAGCCGTTTGGCAACTGTAAGAACCGAGCGCCCCGCCGCTTGACGGCATTATCGTTACGGGCGTTATTAACTATTAATTCTGCCGCCACTTACAACCCCCACCCCTATTCCACCGTAACCGACTTGGCAAGATTACGAGGCTTGTCGATATCGGTTCCGCGCAAGCACGCCACGTGATACGCGAGCAATTGCAGCGCCACCACGTGAAGCACCGGCGAAAGCGCTCCGAACCAGGCCGGCATGTGTATCAGGCGCAGGCCGGATTCCACCGTCAAGCCCGTGTCCGAATCGGCGAGCACGAAAAGGCGTCCGCCTCGCGCGCGCACTTCCTCCATATTCGATTTCAGCTTGTGCAGCAGCGTATCGTTGGGCGCCGTCACGATCACGGGCATCGCATCGGTCACGAGCGCGAGCGGCCCGTGCTTCAATTCGCCGGCGGGATACCCTTCCGCGTGGATATAGGAAATCTCCTTGAGCTTGAGCGCGCCTTCCAGTGCAATCGGATAATGCGTGCCGCGCCCGAGGAACAGCGCGTGATCGGATTGATAAAGCGCTTCGGCCCACGCCATGATTTCGGGCTCGCATGCCAGCACATTGCGCATCGCGTCCGGTAGCACAGCAAGCTGGCGCATGTAGCTTGCCGCTTCGCGCTCGCTCACGTGCCCGCGCTGCCTGCCCATCTGGATCGCGAGCAGAAAGAGCGCAACGAGCTGCGTCGTGAAGGCCTTGGTCGACGCCACGCCCACCTCGGGACCGGCCTGCGTGATGAACGCCCAGCGGCACAGCCTGACCATCGCGCTCGCCGCCACATTGCAGATCGCGAGGGTGCGCCGCTCGCCCATCGACTGCGTATAGCGCAGCGCGGCAAGCGTATCGGCCGTCTCGCCCGATTGCGAAACCGCGACGACCAGCGTATTGCCCGGCGCAACATAGTCGCGATAGCGATATTCGCTGGATATCTCCGCGCGCGCGGCCACGTTGGCAAAGCGCTCGAACCAGCCGCAAGCCGTCAATGCCGCGTAATGGCTCGTGCCGCAGCCGAGCATCAGCACGTTCGTCACGTCGGCCAGTTCTTCGGGCCGCGGCATGGCCGCTTGCTGCGATTCGCCGTCAGCGACCGTGCGCGCAACGGCAACCGGTTGCTCGAAGATTTCCTTCTGCATGAAGTGGCGATAAGCACCCAGCTCCGCATCGGACGCATGGCGCACGAAGGCAATCTCGCGGCACGTGACGGGCTGCCCGTCCTTGTCGATGATCTTGACGTCTTTGCCTTCGATATTGACGAGATCGCCTTCGTCGAGATAAACGAATCGCTCAGCGCTACCGGCAAGCGCGAACGTATCCGAGGCAAGAAAAACGCCTTCAGCGCCAAGACCCACGACGAGCGGCGAACCAGGTGCGCGATCACTTCGGTATCGGTCTGACTGGTGAACTCATAACCTTTCTCGCGCAGCGACTGGCGCAACTGCTCGTGATTCTCGATGATGCCGTTGTGCACGACGGCGATCTGCTCGCCGGAAAAGATCGGATGCGCATTGTCGATTACGGGCATGCCATGCGTCGCCCAGCGCGTATGCGCGATGCCGGTCGCGCCATCGAGGTCGACCGCGCGCGCATCAGCCTCCAGCGTGCACACGCGCGAAAGCGTGCGAACCCGGCGCGCTTCGCCGCGCTGGAGCACCGCAACGCCACAGGAGTCATACCCCCGGTACTCGAGCCGCTTTAATCCTTCCAGCAACGAAGGCACGATGTTGCGCTGGGACACGCCCGCTACGATTCCGCACATGATCGACTCCTTTAATCGTTCGCCGATACGTTCGCCTGCTTTTGTGCGCCTGCGACGCCACAGCGATCCGATGCGGAAGGCGGCACCTCGTTGCGCACGTTGAAGTTCGCCTCGCGCAAACCCACCGGCGAAAGCGAAACGAAATGAATGGCACCCGGACCATAAGGAATGCCGATCGCCCCCGTGTTGCCCCACGCGAACGGCGCGCGCATCAAGCCGCGCAGGTCGATCGAGTCGCCGGTCAGCGCCAGCGCCATCAAGCGGCCGTCGCGCGTGGACGCGTACGCGACGTTGTCATCCACGGCGATGCTCGACTCGCGCACGGAGGCCGGCAGACATTCGAGTTTCGCGGTGACGTGCCCCGCTTCGTCGACCTCATAGATCGAAGTGCGCTCGTTTTCCAGCGTCGCCTCGATCACGAAGCGGTTCACGGCCGGCACCCAGGCGGCCGCATAGGTGTAGTACTGCACGCGTCCAACATCGACGCCATCATCGGGCCGCTCGCGCTGGCCGCTCTCCGGATCGTACACGGCGAATTCCAGTTGCGCGACGAGCTGGCCGGGATGTACTTCTGCCAGACGAGCAGCGCCTTCGTCGACGAACCCGCCACCATGGGCCACCACTGCCGGTCGTGCGCCGCCACATCCGCGTGCCGAAGCAGCTTGCCCGAGCCGTCATAGACCTTCACATAGACGCCTTTTCCGCTGCCCAGGTTGCCGACGCCGCCGCCATCGACCCAGCCTTCCGAATAGAACACGACGAAGTGGTCGCCGACCGCGGCCACGTGACCGGAATGGCCGCCCGATAAAACATCGTTCGGATAGGGCTTGATGGGCGAGAGATTCGAACGATAGACGCCATAGCGCTGGCTCACTTCGTTCGGTGTATTCCAACCGTCTTCGAAGGTGACGAAGATATTGCCCACCGTATTCTGCGCAATGGAGACGGGCTCCTGCGCTTCCGGCCGCGTGATGAAAATGTGCACGTCGGACAGGCGCTGCTGCGTGGGCGACCATGCGCCGACATAAACGTCATGCGGCCAACTGCCGTCGCGATTCGCGCCGCGCGGCGGCAGACCCGAGCTGCTGAAGAAGACCCACCTCTTGTCGTCGCCGGCGCTCGCCCAGCCGATGCCGTGCATGAAGCGCCGCTCGTCGCCGAGACCGGGCGCGGGCACCGCCACAACGGCCGCTGGCGGCGCTTGATGGGCGTTGACCACCTCTGCACCGACGTCATCGCCGGAAGGCGGATACGCGGCGGCCGAGAGGAAAAGGCCCAGCGCCAGCAGCCAGCCGGATCGGCAGCGGCGCCCAGCATGCGCGATTGTGCGATTCATGTCGGCGTCCGCTTGGCCCGAGTATGGCGTCGGCCTGTCGACTCAATGCCGCGTCGTCGGGCGCGATGACGCGACCGGAGACGAATACATCATCTGCTTGCCGCTGCCGTAGGCACCGGCCGTGACCTTGGGCTCGCCCGCGCCGCCGCTGCTTGCCGGTCCCGTGACGGACAGCACCCGCAGCGCCGCGATCAGCCCATTGGCGTCATGCGAGGCCACGAACACCCGCGCCACGGCATTGAGTTCGCGAGACACGGCGCCCGCGAAGGGACCCGGCTCGACCGTCAGCCCCGCATTCCGGCGCAGCAGGCGCTGCGTACGCGACTTCGAAGCAAACGGGTGGGCCACGCGCGCGAGTATCATCCACATCGTCAAGACCGAGGCGATGGCGCCGATCACGCAACCGACGATGATCTGCAGCACGCAGGTCGCCACCAGCAGCATGCCGTGCCAATGCGGCAGCAACGAGACGTGCCAGTCCGGTGGCAACTTGTAGACCGCGTTGAGCAGCGCGAGCAGCAGAATGAACGCCATCGAATAGGCCCACGCGATGCCGAGCGCGTACTCGACGAAAAGCGGCCACATCACCAGGCGCGGCCCGAACAGCAGCCTGCCAGCGTATTTGAACAGCACCTGGATTCCGCCCTTGGCCCAGCGCAGACGCTGCCTGTAGAGGCCCTTGATCGTCTCGGGCATCAGGATCCAGCTCAGCGCATGCGGCTCGTAGGCGACACGCCAGTCGTTGCACTGGAGCTTCCAGCTAATGTCGATGTCCTCGGTCAGCATGTCGGAGCTCCGGTAGCCGACATCGGCGAGCGCACTCTTGCGAAACATCGTGATCACGCCGGAGACCGTGAAGATGCGCCCGTAGACCTGTTGCGTGCGCTTGATCAGTCCGACGATCGACGAAAATTCGCCCACCTGCATGCGCCCGAGCAGCGAATCGCCGTCGATGCACATGAGGTAGGGCGCATTCGTGAGCGCGGCGGCCGTGGTCAAGCCAATCGCCTTGCCCTCGTTCTTCGAATGATGAATCACGGTCAGGTGTGGAATTTCGGTGGCGAGCTGGTTCAGGACCTCGCCGGTGCGATCTCGGCTGCCGTCGTTGACCGCGATAATTTCATAATCAGGATACTTAAGTGTTGCAAGGTGATGAAACACGCGCCGCGCATTCATCTCTTCGTTGAAGCAGGGCACCACGACCGCCACCTTCGGCATCCCCGACATTCTCAATGCGCTCGGCGAGCGCGACCGTCCATGCTCCAGCGCGAGGAAATGGACCGTCCCCTCGATCATCCAGAGATACGACATGAAGAACGGGTAGAAGAAAATAAAGTCCTGCAGCCGGTTGATCACAATATGCATCATTACCGCACTCCTCCAGCTTGGGCGCCCTTGAGCAGCGCGGTGATCGATGCGGGATCGAGACGCTGACGCGTCGACATCACGTCGCGCAACGCGACCGCATCCGGCAAAGCGTGCTGCCCGTCGTCCTCGAAATCGCTGAGCGTCGCGTCCTCGCCAAACAACACACCGTTAAACGCGGAGTATTTGCCGAGGTCCTCATAGAGCTCGCGCACATAAGCGCGCGCGGCCGGATCGAAAGGACTGAGCCGCTGCACGCCCGATACACCGGGTGGCAAGGTGCTGCCCGCGGCGCCCGTGACGAACTCCACGCGCCCGTTGAGCTGCTCCGGCACCGCGAAGGCGAGCGCTGGCATCCACGCGTAGACTTCCACGTTCGCGCGCGTATTCAGTTGCCACGCCGCACGGCAGAACAGATCGGAACGCATCGGCGAATGGCGGTTCGGGAAATACAGCGCCCGCGCGACGCCGGAGCGCGAAGGGTCGGAGAACGCCTGCAGATAAACCGAGCTCGGCTTCAATCGATACATCCGTTCGATCAGCACGCCGAGTTTCTTTTCCTGCACGTCGGGCGAAGGATCGTAGACGTCGTCGAGCGACACCACGACGGCCCGCTCGACCGGATTGATCTGGCCGCGATTTTGCGCGGGCTCGCGCATCGAGCGCTCGAAATCGCCGACGTCGATGTCATAGGTCGCCAGAATGCGGCGCAGCCGATCGAGCGGAATGTCGGGCGTATTCGGTCCGGACTCGAGCGTGAACTGCGTGGGCATGCCAAGGCGCGACGAGACATTCCGCACGGTCAGATTCTGCGCCCCGTAAGGCCACACCATCGAGCGAATCGAAACGCCGGTCTGCTGCTTCACCTGACGCATGCAACTGGCCAGGTCGTTGTGCACGCGCGACTCGAATTCGGCATCGGTCTCGTAGCGTTGCTGGTCTTTCAGGTACAGATGCGAAGTGGCCGCGGGCAATTCGTTGCCTTGTGGATTGGCGACGGCGCCGTGATGCAGGTCGTGAGTATGGCACCCGAGCTCCACGAGACCCGAGGCGGCCACGTCGCGCACCTCGTTACACGACATGAACGTATCGCGCGGCACGACGAGCGAATCGGAAAGGCGAATGCGCTGCCCCGCCGGCGTATCGACCCATACGGTCACGATCCCCATGACAGCGGGATACTTGAATTGCTTGAGCAGCGGCAGCACCTTCGAATGATGGCTCATGAAGCCGTCGTCGAAGGTCAGCAGCACGGCACGCGGCGGCAGCAGCTTGCCACCATTGCGCGACGCGAGGATGGCACTGAACGGGACCGGGTTGTAGTGGTTGGTATCCAGCCACGAAAAAATCGACGTGAGCGTCCCGGTATCGATCGCATACGGATCGATCACGTTGTTCGTATTGAATTCAGCTCGCAGGTTATCGCGCACGTCATGACAGCAGAGCACGCGAAAAGTCTTGCCATCGGCCGGGTCGGCCGGCGGGAGGATGTCGATCAGCTTCGCGGGCGCAAGCGATGGAAACAGCGTACAGCCCGCCATCGCACCCAGACAGCTGCAAATAAAACTTCGACGAGATTACATCGCCCGCCTCCTCTCGGATTCAAGGTCAGAAGGGAACCGTGAGCGTGGCGTAAGCGAGCTCTGAAAATTCGCGCGATCCGTCGTACGCGTGGCTGAGCACACCAAAGCCATACTTGAGCGTGACGTCGTGACTGAACGTCCAGTTATGTTCGATGCGAGCCCCGAACTCGTACCAAAACCGCGCTCGTTATAGGCGCCCGCGGTCAAATAGAAACGCTGCACCAAAGACTTTTCTCCGCTGCGCCAGATCGACCATTGATGCATGGCGACCACTTCCGCGGTGTAATCGCGCGAAGGCGCGTAGTACGCCGCGTTGGTTATCGTGTTGCTGCCGGTATCCAGATTCAGCGAGATGTTCACCGCCTGATTCGCCGTGGTGAAGACGCGTTGCGTCCCGCTCAACGTAATATGGCGAATACAGCGTCGTGTCGATGCTGAACTCGTTGTCGGCCAATGCCGATGCGCCATGCTCGCCGTTGACGTCGACCGTGAGCACCGGCGCGAGATACGCCTTGTAGTCGCGCTCGAAGCTGCGCACGGAACTGTTCTCCGGAAACGTATCGTCGAATGCGGTGTTGATCCGGTGCGCATTCGGATCGTCTTCGAGCGCCAGCGACGCACGCCCGAGACCCGAAAGCGCCTCGAGGTTATCGGGGTGATCGGTCAAGGTCGCCACGTACATGTCGCGCGCCTGCCGCGTCTTGCCCATGCCGAGTGTCGCGTCGGCTTGCGCGTCGCGCACTTCGGCGCTGAACGGCACCTGCTCTTCAAGCCGCTTCAATCCCGCCATGCCCGTGCTCGTCTGACCGATGTAGATCTGGTATTGCGCGAGCAAACGGTAGTAGCGCAGATAGTCGTCGTTCGCGGCATCCCATGGATGAACCTCATTGGCGGGCGGCAACGCACTATGGATGCCCTCTAGCACATGATGGGCCTGCGTATATTTGTTCTGATCGGTGAGCGCATAGAACAGGCCTTCGCGCAGATCGATCAGACGCGTGTGCGAACCGTACTGGTATCCGAGCGTTGCGGCGTCGCTGGGCGCCGCGCGCGTTTCGTCGATGGCGCGTTGATAAACCTTCTCCGACTTGGCCGGCTGCTGCAAATACGAATAGGCGTCGCCCACTGCCGCGAGCGCTTTGGCCGACACCTCGGTATTTTGCGGAATGGTTTCGAACACGGCGACGGCGTCTTCCATCCGCCCGCGCGCCGTGTACGCAACGGTACGGTCGCCGGCAAGCGATGCGCGCACTTGCGCGTAGTCCGGTGTATTCGGCATGCGCTTGTCGAAATCTGCGGCATGACGAATGGCTGCATCGAGCGAATCGAAGCGGTCCGGGCTGCTCATCGCGCGAACCTTGGAACGGCCGCCGCGCACTTCTTGCCGGATCGCCAGTTCCTCGATCTCCGCGAGGTCGACTGGCGGGAACATATCGGGGCGCTTTTTGGCTTCTTCGAGCGCGCGATTCGCACCGCCGCTCGTTGCAAGACCAAAGATCTGATGGCGCAAGTCTTCACCGGGTTCAGGACCGTTGCCCGTGGTGGGCAACTGCATTTGCGGTGTAACGGGTGCGTTTGGGTCCGCGGGTTGCGTAGGGCTGCCTGGCTGCGCTGGTTGAGTCTGTTGCGCTTGCTGTACCGGCACGGGTGCCATCGTTGGCTCGGCCGTTGGCGCCGCAGCGGGTCTAGAAGGTGGCATCGCAGGCAGCGATGCAGACGTCGCTGGCGCCTGAGCAACCGTCTCGACCAGCGTGGGTGGCATATCGCTCGAAAGAGAGGACACCGGAACACCAGCAGCATCGCTCACGGTGTTTTGCGGCACGTCCGTCGACGCCGTGACCGCGTAAACCGTGCTACCCGAAACATCGGTCATCACGGGGTGTGCAACAGGATCGCTGTTCGCGGCGGCGTCGGCGAGCGCGACCATGAAAACTACGGGCTTTTCAGTGTTGGTTTCCTGCGCGAAACCATTCCTGCTTTCGAGCATTCCATAGGCTGACAACAGCATGACCGCCGCCGGCGCGCATGCACTGAGTGGGCGCCGCCGTGGCGACGCGTACAAACGCTTGCTCTCGACCATTTTTTGTTTGCGTCAACGCAAAGCACGGCCTGATGGTCCTTCGCTGCTCGCTCAGGCGAGCGCCAGCGAAACGAAGGGGACGTTTGCGCGGCCCGGCTACCACGATCATGGCGAACGCCTGAAAGTGGCCGACCATGTGAGAACGCCGCATGACAAGTGGCACCCCTATCGGCATACGGGCATGACGACCCTGGCAAGAAGGGCGACCGTGCGCCCGGCATCGCCCCAACTCCTCGCGGATCTGTACCGCCACTGAAAGCGACTTTCCCTGAACCCGAAGCGCGCGTATCGCGCGCTTTTTTTTGCGCGTCTTTTGATAACGAGTCGCACACTCCCCTATTGAAAACAGTGTCATCGCCCATATCGTTAAAATGCGATATATGATTCGCCAAGTCACGATGCAAACCCGATGAAGAAATCCCAACCGACCCCAACGCTGGACTTCGACGCGATCTACAAGGCGCTGGCCAATCCCGTACGGCGCGAGATCCTTGCGTGCCTGCGCGAGCCGCAGGCGCATTTCGCCGATCAGGAGCTCCCGCTCGAGCACGGCGTTTGTGCGGGCCGGATCGACGCGCACTGTGCGCTCTCGCAGTCCACGGTCTCGGCGCATCTGGCCGCGCTGCAGAAGGCGGGACTCGTCACGTCCAAACGCGTGGGCCAATGGGTGTTCTTCAAGCGCAACGAGCCCGTTATCGAGGCGTTTCTCGCCTACGTGAACAAGCAGTTGTGACCGCAAGCATCGTCGGAAACCGTCGAACCCCGGTTTCTTTTTCCGTATTGCTTCAAGGCCGCGGGCCGCGCCCGCAACAAGGAAAACCTATGGCAACGCTTTTCGACCCCATTCAGATCGGCGACCTCACGCTGCCGAACCGCATCATCATGGCGCCGCTCACGCGTCAGCGCGCGGGCGAGGCGCGCGTGCCCAACGCGCTGATGGCGAAGTACTATGCGGAGCGCGCATCGGCGGGCCTCATCATCAGCGAGGCGACGTCGGTTACGCCGCAAGGCGTGGGCTACGCGGAAACGCCGGGCATCTGGTCGCAAACGCAGGTCGAGGGCTGGAAGGCCGTGACCGAGGCCGTGCACGCTGCGGGCGGCCGCATCTTCCTGCAGCTATGGCACGTGGGCCGCATCTCGGACCCGATCTTTCTCGACGGCGATCTGCCCGTCGCGCCTAGCGCCATCGCGGCACAAGGCCACGTGAGCCACGTGCGTCCGCAACGCGCCTATGTCACGCCGCGCGCGCTCGCCACCGACGAGATCGCCGGTGTCATTGCCGCGTTCCGCCAGGGCGCGATCAACGCGAAAGCCGCGGGCTTCGACGGTGTCGAGGTTCACGGCGCGAACGGCTATCTGCTCGACCAGTTCCTGCAGGACAGCACGAACCAGCGCACCGACGCCTATGGCGGTTCGATTGAAAATCGTGCACGCCTGCTGCTAGAAATTACCGATGCGTGCATCGACGTCTGGGGGCCGAATCGCGTAGGTGTACATATCGCTCCGCGCGGCGACGCGCACACCATGGGCGATTCGAACCCCGCCACCACCTTCGGCTACGTCGCGCGCGAGCTCGGCAAGCGCAAGATCGCGTTCCTCTTCGCACGCGAGTCGCTCGGCGAAAACCGTTTCGGTCCGCAATTGAAGGCCGAATTCGGCGGCCCTTACATTGCGAACGAGAAGTTCACGCTCGAGTCGGCGCAACGCGTGCTCGCGGATGGCGAAGCCGACGCCGTCGCCTGGGGCCAACTGTTCATCGCGAATCCGGACCTGCCGCGCCGCTTCGAACTGAATGCGCCGCTCAATGCGCCGAATCCGTCGACCTATTACGCGCGCGGCGAAACGGGCTACACGGACTACCCGTCGCTCGAAAGCGTGGCGTAAGCCACGCGCGTGCACGTCACGCGCATCGCGCACAGCGTCACTCACTCGTCCCCGGCCAGGGCGCCATGTCCCGGCCGGGGACGTTTCACATTTGCGCAGCGCGTTTCTTGACGCTGCCGTTCTCCACCGTCTCACGCCCGATAGACCGATTCAATTGGCGGCGCGCGCGAGTTTGTCCTTGAATGGCAACTCCGCCTGCCCTGCCCACTCGCTGACTGGAGAAACCCGACATGCCCCAAGTCGCCGCCGAGCAAATTGTTCACAGCATTGCCGAAGAGACCAATACGCCCGAGGAAACGGTCGCCCGCATCTACGCCGACGCCATCGACAACTATCGCGCCGAGGCGCGCATCCTCGACTACGTCCCGCTCTTCGCCGCGCGCAAGGTCCGCGCGACCCTGCGACAAAACAGCGCAAAGCGGCGCTGATCGCGCGCCGCGCTCTCACCGATTCATTTCAGCCTCCCGCGCGAACCGTCGCTCGCGCGGGAGGCCTGCGCGCGCCCATGACGGCCATGCGTACACGCCCCCTGCGCCGCCCGCGCAAAGCGGGCGCCCCTCTTAAGTCTGGTTTAATTCTTGGCTGCAAATATATGCTCACCCCTGTTGAGCCGCCGGAACATCGGCGGCGTTTTTTTGCGCGGTTAGCCGAGGAGGAGCGAGGTCATGGTTGAAGACGACGATGTGCTGATGCACTTGCAGTCCCTGCTGCGCGACGGCTCGATTACACGTGTTGCGTCGTGCCGTGTCTCCATGCCGCTCCAGAATCCCTGGGGCCGCGCTTATCGGCTCGTCGAGTGGACCACGCTGCTCGACGACGGCGCGCGCCGCCAGGTCGTGCCCGCCGAAAGCTCGGCGCTCGAGATTGCGCGGCTCGTGGCGGAGCACGTGCCCGGCCGCCGCATTCTGCTCAACGGCGAAGCCGTGGACGCCGAGCGCCCCCGCACGCGGCGCCGTGCGCGCAGCACTGCACGCAGCACCGCGAACGCGGGCGCCGCGAGCTAAGGAGTCCGGCGCGTCCCATATTCCAGGACCGGCCTGGACGACGAGGACGCGCCGGCAACCCGCCCGGCGATTTTCTTCGCCCGACCTCCCCCCGCGATTTCACGCGACCATTCTTCCCAACGTCTCTTCCAGTGCCGCGCTCGCGCAGGTCATCGGCGCGCGCAGCTCGTTGCGAATGAGCCCACGCTGCGCGAGCGCCGCCTTCACGGGCGCCGGATTCGGCTCCGCGAACGCAGCGCGCACGAGCGGCACGAGCGCGTGCCAGAGCGCACGCGCATCGGCGAGACGCCCCTCGCGCAACGCGCGCTCCATCGCCACGAATCGCTCCGGCAGCAGATGCGCCGATGCCGCAATCGCGCCGCTCGCGCCCGCACACAGCGCGCCGAACATTTCGATGTCCTCGCCACAGAGCACCTCCAGGCGGCCGTCGAGAATCAGCGCGAGCGTCTTCGCGAGCGAGCCGCCGCAATCCTTCACCGCGACAATGCGCGCGTGGCCCGCCAGTTCGAGCAAGGTCGGCAATTCGAGCTGCACGCCGGTGCGCGCGGGAATGTCGTAGAGGATCACGGGCTTGCGGCTCGCGTCGGCGAGCGCCGCGAAGTGGCCGATCACACCCGCCTACGACGGGCGAATGTAGTACGGCGCCGCCGCGAGCACGCCCGCAACGGGCGTTTCGTTGAGCGTGGCGATCCGCTCGCATACCGACTGCGTGTGATTGCCGCTCACGCCCGCGACCACCGGCAGGCCGTCCGCGCTCGCGAGGACGGTGGCGAGCACGGCGTCCTGCTCGCGAGCGTCGAGCGCGGCCGGCTCGCCGGTCGTACCGAGCGCGACGAAGCCCGCTACGCCCGCCTGCGCGTAGTGGCGCACGAGCGCGTCGAGCGCCTCGTGATCGACGGCGCCGCGATTGAACGGCGTGACGAGCGGAATCCAGATACCCGAAAACGAAGACATGACTTTCCCTTGAACGCGACCGTATGAAAGGTCCGTCGATCCGTACGCGGGAGTCGGGCAAGCCAGGAGGGAGTAAGAGGCGGGGCGCCGCCGGCAGGCCGTTCCATCGCACATCCGACGGAACAGCATGCTCCGGTCAGATGAGCGGCTGTTTTTTGGCTTTGGCTTTCACGCCTGCGCACGAGGCCTGCGCGCACGTCGACATCGCGCGCGAAGCGGCGACGGCGAATGGCGTGGCGAAGGGACTCGGCTGACGTGACATGCCGTGCAGTGTAACGGAAAACCCGGGAAAACGCGGGAAAACTCAGGAAAGCACGCGCGAAAACGGCGAGCCTGCGCGCGCAGCGTCGAGAATCAGCTGCGCACCTCGACGTCCACGACGGACGTATCGAGCAGCAGGTTCGGCGCTTCGCCGGGATCGCGTTTCGTGAGCTTGCCGTCCACGCTCGCGCCGCAATCCATCTGCAATTGCTGGTAGTAGATGTTGCCGACCACGTGCGCGTTGGCCTGCAGCTCGACGAAATGATCGGCGATCACGTCGCCGACGATGCGCCCGTTGACCACGATGTCGTAGCCGTGCACGTTGCCCTGCACGGCGCTGCGATCGCTGAGCACGAGCAGCGTCTGCGCGCCGGCCTTGCTGCTGACGTTGCCGTTGACCTGGCCGTCGAGCCGCAGTCCGTCGGCGAATTCGAGGTTGCCCGTGATGTGGACGTCCTCGGCGATCAAGGTCGCGAGCTTGGTCTGGGCGATGCCCGGCTGGGGTTTCTTCCTTTTGAACATGGGTGCCACCGTTGTGCGTTGGGTCTGGGGTTGTCTTGCCGATGTCGGATCGAAGCACGCGCGCGGCTCAACGCGCGCTCGAGCGCGCGCCGTGGCCGCGCAGGAACAGCAGCTCGGCCTGCAGCTTCGCGGTCTCGGCCTGCGCCGCTTCCGCCGCCTTCTGCACAGCCGAGCGCGCCGCGCGCTCCTGCTCCAGCGCGAGCTCGGTGTTGGAGAGCCGCGTTTGCAGCAAGTCGGGTGCGACGACCGGGCAGCGTCCGGCGTCGCCGGCATGCAGCACCCACGCGGCGAGCCCCGCGCCGGCCGCGGATGCCGCCGCGGTCCATGCGAGCGCCACACCCCAGCGCCACGCGCGCGAGCGCACCGGCTTCAGCTCGAACGCGCGCTGAGCGTCGCTGCGCATGCGCGCGGAACGCCGCGCGTCAGCCATGGCGGCCTCCGGCGCCGTTGCCGCTTCCAGGCGCGCTTCCCGCTCCGTTTCCAGCCTCGGTTTCGGCACCGCCTGCGCCGCGATACGCGCTGAACAGCTCGAGATAATCCTCGGGATTGACCTGCACGCCTTGCACGATCACCTCGAAGTGCAGATGCGGGCCGGTCGAGCGCCCGGTCGAGCCGACTTCGGCGACAGGCTCACGCGGCAGCACGATCTGCCCGACCTGCACGTCGATCTTCGAAGCGTGTCCGTAACGCGTCACGAAGCCGTTGCCGTGATCGATTTCCACCGCGTTGCCATAGCCCGCCTTCTGCCCCGCGAAGATGACGCGGCCGCCCGCGGCGGCGAGAATCGGCGTGCCCGTGGACGCGACGATATCGAGCCCCGGATGAAAGCTCAGGCGCCTCGTGAACGGATCGACGCGGTTGCCGAACGGCGAGCCGGGCCGGCCCGCCACGGTGGGCCTGCGGCCCGGAAACGCATCCCACGCCGCCTCGTGCTGCGCCACGGCCTGCTCGAGCGCGGTGAGCGTGGCGGCCATGCAGTCGACTTCGCCGCTGATGGCGTGCGCGTTCGCGTGCGCGGCTGACGCCTCGACACAGTGCCGCGGCGCGAGGGCGGGACCGCCCTCGCCGCCATCATCGTCACCATCGCCGGAGCGCGTGGCGGGCGTAGCCGGAGCCGCTGCCGCTGCCCGCGGAGGTTGCGCGCGCAAGCGCTGATCGAACTGGCGCAGCTCGGCAAGCTGCGCGGCCAGACGCTCGATGCGCGGGTCGAGCAGCGCAAGCGAGGCATTCATGCGGCCGATCTCGCCCACCACATAGTGGTGCGTCTGCGCGCCGTCCTGGCCGGCTCCCGAGGGCGCCAGCGCGATGCCGCTATAGCGGCCGATGACGATGCCGCCCGCGAACGCGAGCGCCGCCGCCAGGCACGCGGCCGCCATCGCCGTGCGGCGCGCGGCGCGGTGCGTGACAAAGCGGGTCTCGCCGCTCGATAGCTCGTCGACCGAGCTCGACCACGGCATCTTCATGGCCGGCTCCGGCGGCGCCGTTTCGCGCGCATGCGCGAAGCGCACGACACCAGGGTGCAAAGCAATGCGTACATCTCGGGCTGCCGCGGCCGGCGCGCGCCGGTCCGTCCAGAATCAAAACCGCGATTATCCCGGCGCCTCAAAAATGCCCATCCCGATAAAAAGGGGCTCGCCAAGGCGGCCCGGCGCGCGCGTCGCGGGCGGCGGGAGGTGCGGGCGATGCAAAAGCCCTTGACTTCTCGCGCCGCCGCACTAATATACGCACCGCGTACATCAACCAGCCATCACAGGTGCCCAGCATGAGCGTTCCGCAACAAGCCTTCCTTCGCGACGCCATGCGGCGTCTGAACATGACCCGCGACGCCTTCGCGAGCCGCATCGGCGTGTCGCGCCGGGCGCTCGACACCTGGCTGCTGCCCGAGGAGTCGCAGGAATCGCGCGCCATGCCCGAGATCGTCGAGCGCTTCGTCTCGGAGATCGTGGGCGGCGGCGAGCCGCGCGAAAGCTATACGCAAAGCGTAGATCCGCGCTCGCTGGCCAGTCAGATGCAATTCGAAGGCAAGCCGCAACTGCTTTCGGTCGAGCAGTTCTCGCGCGACGCTGTGGAAGCCCTGTTCCGCGTGGCCGACATCATGCAGCCCATCGCGCGCCGCCGGAAAATCTCGCGCGTGCTCGAAGGCGCGGTGCTCGGCAATCTGTTCTTCGAGGCCAGCACGCGCACGCGCGTGAGCTTCGGCGCCGCGTTCTGCCGCCTCGGCGGATCGGTGTGCGACACCACAGGCTTCACGTTCTCGTCGATGGCCAAGGGCGAATCGATCTACGACACGAGCCGCGTGATGGCCGGCTATGTCGATGCGATGGTGATTCGGCATCCTGAACAAGGCTCGGTGGCAGAATTCGCGCGCGCCGTGAACATCCCCGTGATCAACGGCGGCGACGGCCCCGGCGAGCACCCGAGCCAGGCGCTGCTCGACCTCTACACGATCCAGCGCGAGTTCTCGCGCCTCGGCAAGATCGTCGACGGCGCGCACATCGCGCTCGTGGGCGACCTCAAGTACGGCCGCACGGTGCACTCGCTCGTGAAGCTGCTCGCGCTCTATCGCGGCATCAAGTTCACGCTGATCTCGCCGCCGCAGCTAGAAATGCCGGCCTACATCGTCGACAAGATCTCGACCAACGGCCACGTGGTCGAGCAGACGCACGACCTGCGCGAAGGCCTGCTCGGCGCGGACGTGGTGTACGCCACGCGCATCCAGAAAGAGCGCTTCGCCGACGAGTCGTTCGAGGGCTACACGCCCGAGTTCCAGATCAATCAGGCGCTGATGGACGAATGCTGCAGCCCCGAGACGCTCGTGATGCACCCGCTGCCGCGCGACAGCCGCCCGGGCGCGAACGATCTCTCGACCGACCTGAACCACGATCCGCGCCTCGCGATCTTCCGCCAGACCGACAACGGCATTCCGGTGCGCATGGCGATCTTCGCGGTGCTGCTCGGCGTGGAAAATCTCGTGCAGCATTCGATGCGCGATGCCGTGTGGCGTCCGCCTGCTTACCTCGGCCCGGATGACGCCGTGTTCCACGGCATCGACTAAAGTCCGCGAGCGGCGCGCAGCTCAAATGTGCAAGTGTGCGCGCGCCGCTGTGCTCATCGCCTGAACGGCCCGCAAGCTTCATCGTGCTTGCGGGCCAATTCGTTTTTCAGCGGTTTTGCGCACCTCAGTTCACGCAGCCCCCAAGCAAACCGTCACGCACGAGAGCCCCTGCGCCCGCTCGGCCGCGTCGATCGCCGCCTCCAACGCAACGAACGGATAGCGCTCGGTTTTTATCGCATCGAGCGACAACTGTCCCGCGCGCACGAGCGCGATCAGCGCCCGATAGTCTGCGCCGCTGTACATGAAGTGGCCCATCAGCTCCCAGTTGTTGATCAGCATCTCCCGATAGGCAATGGGCAGGTCCACCTCCATGCTGCCCATCAGCACCATGCGGCCGTTGCGGCGCAGGCTGCGCAGCGCGGCGAGCGTCGCGTTCGGATCGGTCGCATGGCCGACCATGTCGAAGGCGAGATCGGCGCCCCCTCCCGCAGCGGCCCGGATCGCCTCGCTGTCGCGCGCGCTGTCGCCGCTGAGCGTCACGGTCGCAACGCGTCCGCCGCCCAGTTCCGCGAGCGGCGCCAGCGCCGCGGCGCGCCGCCCGACTGCCACCACGCGGCTCGCCCCGAGCGCCAGCGCATCGAGCACCGCGGCCGAGCCGAACGCGCCGGCCGCGCCGTTCACCACCACGGTCTCGCCCGCCGCAAGCCGGCCGCGCCGCAGGCCGCCGAACGGCACCACGAGCTTGCCGAGCGCGGCGAGCTGCGCGGACGGCGCGTCGTCGAGACCGTCGAGCGGGAACACCGTCGAGGCCGGCAGCTCGACCGCCTCGCGCAGGGTGCCGTGCGGGAAGTCGGCGAGCATCGGCGCGCTGTCGGGGCTGATCGCGGTGAGCCCGAGCAGCGCCTGCGCGGGCTCGCGCAATGCCTCGTCGGCGACCCAGTAGGGACTCAGCGCGACGCGCTGTCCCGCGCGGTAGCCGTAGACGCCCTCGCCGATCGCGAGCACGCGGCCAATGCCGTTGGTGCCCGGCGAGAACGGTCCGGGCGGGTAGCCGTAGGGCAGCTTGCCCTCGACGTACTGGCGCGTGTAGCTCAGCAGCGGCACGGCCTCCACGCCGACCAGCAGCGCGCCGCGGCGCGGCTCGGGTTGCGGCACCTCGCGTAGCGCGAGCGGCTGGCCGGGGCGATCGAGCATCCAGGCTTTCATGGCTTCCTTCCTTGATCCGTTGGCTTGTTTCGTTCGTCTGACGGATTGAACTGTAGGCGAAGGCGACGTATTCTTGAAATCGATCCCCTGCATGGCACCCATCACCGTGATCGATCTCTCCGGCATCGACCTGAACTTGCTCGTCTCGCTCGACGCCCTGCTCGCGGAATCGAACGTGACGCGCGCCGCCGCGCGCCTGAATCTCACGCAATCCGCCGTTTCGTCCCAGCTCGCGCGGCTGCGCCAGTTGTTCGGCGACCCGCTGCTGATTCCCGCCGCCAATGGCCGCGGCATGACGCGCACGATGCGGGCGCTCGAACTGATGGAGCCACTGCACGCGGCGCTGCAAACGCTCGAAACGGTCGTGCGCCGCCAGCCGGCGTTCGATCCGCTCACCGGCACGCGGCGCTTCGTCGTCGCCGCGAGCGATCAGTGCGTGGCCGTGCTCGGCCTGCCGCTGATGATCGATTGGGCGCGCCTCGCCGGGCCCGGCGTGCAGCTCGCGTTCGTCGCCATCGAATCGGGCTCGCTCGCGCAACGCTTCGAGCGCGGCGAGATCGACCTGCTGCTCGGCTCCGCGCAGCAAGTGCCGCCGACGTTGAAAGCGAGAAAGCTCTACGACGAACGCTTCGTCGTGGCACAGCGCAAAGGACACCCTCGCGGCACCGCCGCCTTCGACCTCGACAGTTACTGCGCGCTCGAGCACGTGCTGGTCTCCACCAGCGGCGGCAGCTTCTTCGGCTTCATGGACGAACATCTGGAAGCGCTCGGGCGGCGCCGGCGCGTGGCGCTTTCGGTGCAGCACTTCACGCTCGTGCCCGCTGTGCTCGCGCATACCGACTACGTGGCGACGCTGCCTTACCGGCTCATCGCGCGCGCTCTGGCGCACGTGGACCTGTTCGAGTTGCCGTTCGAGGCGCGCGGCTTCTCGATGCATGCGGCCTGGCATCCGCGCAGCCACGCGGACCCGGCGCTCACGTGGCTGCGCGATACAGTGACCGCGCTCGCGTCGGGCGACGAAGTGGAGCGTAACGTCATCGATTAGCGGTCCTGTTTATCTTCGTCGCCAGCGTATCGGCAAATGCGTGACGGGCCTCGGTCCCGCTCATGCTGTCCGTGATGCCAGCTTCGCGACGGCCTCATGCCAGCCGCGCGACAGCGTTGCGCCAGCAAGCAATTCGCGCCGTAAAACCCGCGCGCAGGCGCTTTACTTTCGCGTTCGACAAGCGCAACGTGCAGTTCTGATCGCGGCGGCCGGGGCCCGCCGGGGCCACATGCCCGACCGGGTTCGCGGCATCGGATTTGCTGCATCCATACAGCCGCGCCACGCAATCGTGCGCGTCCCCGCGCCTTGCGTTTCTGCTTCGTTCCGCACCTTACGTTCCGCGCCTTTCGTCTTGCCTTCGTCCTGGAGTCTGTCGAACGCCATGTCCAACGAACGTCCCCTTGATGCGTCGCGCGAATGCGACGACGCGCCCCCCGCGCCCGCCGACCTCACGCGCCGCCGCTTCCTGCAATCGGCCGCCGCCGCTGCCGCGTTGGGCACCGTGCCGCATCTGCATGCGCAGAACGCGCCTCCCTCCACCGAGACCGCCGCGCCACCGCCCGCGCCGGCGCCCGCGCAGCCGGTCAAGCTCGATATCAACGGACGCGAATACGTGCTCCATATCGAGCCGCGCGTGACGCTGCTCGACGCGCTGCGCGATTACGCCGGCCTCACCGGCACGAAGAAAGGCTGCGACCGCGGCCAGTGCGGCGCCTGCACGGTGCTCGTGGAAGGCCGGCGCATCAATAGCTGCCTCACGCTCGCCGTAATGCACGAAGGCCAGCGCATCACCACGGTCGAAGGCCTCGCGAGCGCGGGCGCACCGAGCGCCGTGCAGCGCGCCTTCGTCGAACGCGACGCGCTGCAGTGCGGCTACTGCACACCGGGCCAGGTCTGCTCAGCGACCGCGTGCCTCACGGAATTCGCCGCCGGTGCGGCCAGCGCCGTCACCGCCGACGTGCGCACGCGGCCCATGCAACTGAGCGACGCCGAGATTCGCGAGCGCATGAGCGGCAACATCTGCCGCTGCGGCGCCTATGCCAACATCGTGGCCGCGGTGCGCGACGCGCACGCGGCCAGCGCCTGAGAGCAGGAGCCCTGTCATGGATGCTCTCTCCTACCAGCGCGCCGCCGACGTCGATGCCGCCGTTGCCGCCGCCCAGCAACCGGGCGCGGCCTTCATCGGCGGCGGCACCAATCTGCTCGATCTCATGAAAGGCGGCATCGCGCATCCGGTTGCGCTCATCGACATCACGCGCATTGCCGCGCTCGATAGCATCGATACGCTGCCCGATGGCGGCCTGCGCATCGGCGCGCTCGTGCGCAACAGCGACGCGGCCAATCATGCGCTCGTGCGCACGCACTATCCGCTGCTCACGCAGGCGCTGCTCGCGGGCGCGTCGCCGCAATTGCGCAATATGGCCACCGTGGGCGGCAATCTCATGCAGCGCACGCGTTGCGCCTACTTCTACGACACCGCGTTCGCCCAATGCAACAAGCGTGCCCCCGGCAGCGGCTGCGCCGCGCGCGAAGGCTTCAACCGCATGCACGCGATTCTCGGCGCGAGCGCGCAATGCGTGGCCGTGAATCCGTCCGATATGAACGTCGCGCTCGCGGCGCTCGACGCCACCGTGCAGGTGCGCGGCCCGCGCGGCGCACGCGCGATTCCAATCGCGCAGTTTCACCGGCTGCCCGGCGAGCGCCCCGATCTGGACACCACGCTCGCACCCGGCGAGCTGATCACGTCGGTGGACTTGCCGCCGCCCGCGTTCAGCGATCACACGCATTACCTGAAGCTGCGCGACCGCGCGAGCTACGCGTTCGCGCTCGTCTCCGTGGCCGTGGCGCTGCAGCTCGACGGCCAGCGCGTGCGTGCCGCGCGCATCGCGCTCGGCGGCGTCGCGCACAAGCCCTGGCGCGCGAGCCGTGCCGAACAGCATCTCACCGGGCGCATGCTCGACGCGGCCACGCTGCGTACCGCGGCCGCCGCCGAACTCGCGCAAGCGCACGCGCTCTCCGGCAACGCGTTCAAGGTCGAGCTCGCGCAGCGCGCGATCGTGCGCACGGCGCTGCTGGCCGCGGGCAGCGCGGCAACCGGCACGGGAGAACTCGCATGAATACGCTGATTGGACAGCCGCTCGACCGCATCGACGGTATGCTCAAGGTCACGGGCAGCGCGAACTATGCTGCGGATTTCCCCGAGGCGCGGCTCGCGCATGCCGTGCTGGTGACGAGCACCGTGGCGAGCGGCACGATCGCGTCGATCGATACGAGCCGCGCGCAGGCCATGCCGGGCGTGCTGCTCGTGATGACCTGGCAGAACGCCATGCGCCTGCCGAACGCGGGGCGCCCGCCGATCTCGCCGCCCGCGGTGCGGCGCCTCACGCTCTTGCAGGACAACGTCGTGCGCTATAGCAACGAGCCCGTCGCGGTCGTGGTGGCGGACACGCTCGAGCATGCGACCGACGCCGCGCAGCACGTGAGCGTGACCTATGCCGCCGCGCCGGCGACGCTCGACTTCGCGCGCGCGAAAACGCAGACGCACACGCCGCCCGGCATGCCCGGACGCCCGGTCGATTCGCAGCGCGGCAACGTGGAAGCGGGCCTGCACGAGGGCGCGGTGCGCATCGACGCGGTCTACACCACGCCCACGCAGTTCCACAACCCAATGGAGCCGCACGCGACGATGGCGCGCTGGGACGGCCCCGAACTCACGCTCTACGACGCGACCCAGGGCGTAACGAACGATCGCACCGCCGTGGCCGCCATGTTCGGCATACCGGCGGACAACATCCGCGTGATCTCGCCGTTCATCGGCGGAGGCTTCGGTTGTAAGGGCTCCTCATGGTCTCACGTGAGCCTGTGCGCGATGGCCGCGAAGCAGACGGGCCGCCCCGTGCGCCTCGCGCTCGCGCGGCCGCAGATGTTCGGGCCGGTGGGCTCGCGGCCGCACACGGAGCAGCATCTCTCGATTGCCGCGCGCGAGGACGGCACGCTCACGAGCGTGCGCCACGACACGCTCTCGCAGACCTCGACGTTCGAGGACTGGAGCGAAATGTCAGGACTCCTGACGCGCATGATGTACGCGAGCCCGAACCTGAGCACGAGCCATCGCGTCGTGCCGCTGAACGTCGGCACGCCCACTTTCATGCGCGCGCCCGGCGAGACGACGGGCTCGTTCGCGCTCGAATCGGCGATGGACGAGCTCGCGTGGCGCCTGAAAATGGACCCCGTCGCGCTGCGCCTGAAGAACTACGCCGAAGTGGAGCCGCAAGACGGCAAGCCGTGGTCGTCGAAGGCGTTGCGCGAGTGCTATACCGCGGGCGCGGAGCGCTTCGGCTGGACGCGCCGCGTGAACGCGCCGCGCGCGATGCGCGAGGGCAACACGCTGATCGGCCTCGGCATGGCGGGCGCGACCTATCCCGCGAACCGCAGCGAAGCGGCGGCCGTGGCGCGCATCCTGCCCGACGGCACCGCGATGGTGGCCTCGGGCACGCAGGACATCGGCACCGGCACCTATACCGTGATGACCCAGGTGGCCGCCGACGCGCTCGGCTTTCCGCCCGAGCGCATTCACTTCGCGCTCGGCGATTCGACGCTGCCGCACGCGCCGGTCTCGGGCGGCTCGCAATCGGCGGCGAGCGTCTCGCCTGCCGTGCAGGCGGCGGCGCGCGCCGCGCGCGACAAGCTGATCGCGCTTGCCATCGCCGACCCCGCGTCGCCCGTCCACGGCGCCGCGAGCAACGAGGTCACGGTCGCCGACGGCTGGGTCGTCTCGATGCGCGACACCTCGCGCCGCGACCCCGCCGCCGCCATCATCGCGCGCGCCGGAGGCAAGCCGATCGAGGCGCAGGCCTCGGAGAAGCCGGGCCAGGAGCGCCAGCAGTATGCGTTCCATTCGTTCGGCGCGGTGTTCGCCGAGGTGCACGTGGACGCCGAGCTCGGCACGCTGCGCGTGGCGCGCATCGTCGGCGCTTACGACGTGGGGCAGGTGCTCAACGAAAAGACGGCGCGCAGCCAGCTGATGGGCGGGATGGTGTGGGGCGTGGGCACGGCGCTGCACGAAAACGGCCTGCTCGACACGCGCATGGGCCGCTTCGCGAACGGCAATCTCGCCGATTACCACGTGCCCGTGAACGCCGATATCGGCGATCTCGACGTGCTGTTCGTGGGGCCGCCCGACTTGCATTTCAATCCGCTCGGCGTGCGCGGCATCGGCGAGATCGGCATCACGGGCGTGCCCGCGGCCATCGCCAATGCCGTCTATCACGCGACGGGCGTGCGCGTGCGTGACCTGCCGATCACGCTCGACAAGGTGATGCTGCCGCGCCACGCGCTGGCGTGACAGTTGCGTGACGACCTTCCGGCGCCGCGCGTCTTCCCGAGCTTGCCTCGCGCGCGGCTGCACCGCACAATCAACGCGTTCCCTTCTCGCGCGGCACCCTCCAATGGCCTATGCATCGCTCGCCACCGGCGTCCTGCTCGCCGCCGGCACAGGATCGCGCTTCGATCCCGACGGTTTGCGCAACAAACTCCTCGCGCCGCTGCCAAACGGCGTCAGCGTCGCCCATGAGGCCGCGCACAGGCTCTTGATGGTCACGCCGAAGGTGATCGCCGTCGTGCGCCCCGGCGCCGAAGCGCTCGCCCACGTCCTGAACGACGCGGGCTGCGATGTGGTGTTCGCCGCCGCCGCCGTGAGAGGCATGGGCGCGAGTCTCGCCGCCGCGATCGAGGCGGATACGGAAGGAGAAAGCTGGATCGTGGCGCTCGCGGACATGCCGCGCATCGCGAGCGCGACCATCGAGGCCGTCGCGCGCGAGCTCGATGCAGGCCAGCCGCTCGTCGCGCCGTTCTATCGCGAGCAACGCGGCCATCCGGTCGGTTTCGGCCTCATGCACCGCGCGGCGCTGCTCGCGCTCGACGGCGACACGGGCGCCCGCGCGCTGCTCAATTCACCGTCGCTCGCCCGCATCGACGTGGACGACCCCGGCATCCTGCGCGACGTCGATACGCCCGCCGATCTGAACGGGCTCTAACATCTTCGGTTCGAGTCTTTGGCGCGCCGGAAGGCGTGTAGCGCTCAGGGACGGTTCGCGTCGGCATCCGTCTCTACGGTGGCCGTATCCCCGGCGGCCGTATCGACATTTGCGCGCGCGGCGGTGTCGCCGGCCTGAGGCGTCGTCTGCGCCGAAGCCACCTGCTGTGTGCTGGCCGGTGGCTGCGCGTGGGACGCTCCGTGTCCGAACAGCGTGGGCACGCCGATCAAACCCGCAATGAACACCACCGCAATAACCGCCGCACCCATGACTACGTCCTCTACCGATATGCCGGGACGCCCTGGCGGCGTCCCAATTTTGAGAAAGACTGAAGTTTAAGCGCGCGCATACCGTCATGAAACGCCATTGAAAGACAAACTGCGTTTACGCTCGCGCAACAATGGCGCGGTGAAGCCGCAATAAATCAGCCAAATGATGACGGCCGGCGAAGAATCCACGAACCACCGACGCACCACCGACGCACCATCGGCGAGCGTGCCGTTCGCGGCCTCGCGCATGCGAAATTCCGCACGAGCAGCGACGATCGCCTACGCTATAAGGACGATCCACACGTCGTGCCCGATTGGCCACGCCTGCGCACGAGGTACTCGCGATGATCTGCTCGCACACCAACCCGCTGCCCGATCCGCTCGCCGATCCGACGCGCGATCCCGAGCGCGATCCGCTCACCCCTCCGCCGCCAGGACACCACGGCGAGGAGCCGCAACGCCCGGACGGTCCGCCGAACAAGGACCCGGTGTAGCGAGCCGCCGCGGCTCGCCGGCCGCCCTTCCCGCACACCGCCAGTCACCCTGCTTTCGTGAAGCTTGCATCTACGCTCGCGCGTCCGTAGAATGCAAACGATTCGCATTTGCAATCAAGCAATTGCGAGCCATTCATATTCAACCCGAACCCGATCCGACGCCGCCATCGTGACCGCCTTCCAGACCGCGCCCGTCCGCGCCGAGCGCCGCGCCCGCCCCAGCTCCGGCGGCGCCGCATGAGACCCCTGCTGGTCCGCCTGCACCGCTGGCTCGGCCTCGGGACGGCGGCGTTCCTGTTTCTCGCCGGTCTCACGGGCGCCGTGATCGCGTGGGACCACGAGCTCGACGCGGCGCTGAACCCCTCGTTCTACCGCGCCGCCACGGCGGGCGCGCCGCTGCCCGCGCTCACGCTCGCCGAGCGCCTCGAAGCCGCCGATCCGCGCGCGCAGGTCAGCTACATGCCGCTCTCGGTCGAGCCCGGCCACACCTTCGTCGTGCGCGTGGAGCCGCGCCTCGACCCGCGCACCGGCGAGCCGTTCCCGCTCGCCTACAACCAGGTCGCGCTGGACCCGGCCACGGGCGCCGTGCAGGGCCGCCGCATGTGGGGCGCGCCCTCGCTTGCGCGCCTGAACCTGATCCCGTTCCTCTACCAGCTCCACTACACGCTGTTCCTGCCGACGAAGATGGGCATCGACTTCAGCGTCTGGACGATGGGCGTCGTGGGCATGATCTGGCTGCTGGACGGCTTTATCGCCATCGTGCTCGCCTTTCCGAACCTCAAGAGCTGGCGCAAGTCGCTCGCCTTCCGCGTGAAGCGCGGCGGCTATGCGCTGACCTTCGACCTGCACCGTTCGGGCGGCGTCTGGCTCTGGGGGCTGCTGCTGATGGTCGCGCTCACGTCGATCTCGATGAATCTCGGCACCCAAGTCGTGCGCCCCCTGGTGTCGCTGTTCTCGACGCTCGCGCCGGACCCGTTCCGCACCGCCGCGCCCGGCCCCGCCCTCACGCCCGCCGAAACCGCGGCGGCGCGTGCGCGCGTCGTGGCCGAGGCGTCCGCGCTGGGTCGCCGCGAAGGCATCGCCGCGCCGCCGGGCGGCCTGTTCGCAATGCCCGCGCTGAGCGCGTATGGCGTGGGCTACTACGCGGCGGGCAACGATCACGGCGACGCCGGTCTCGGCAATCCCTGGCTCGTCGTGAGTGCGCGTACCGGCGAGATCGTCGGCAAACAGATTCCCGGACGCGGCAGCGCCGGCGACATCTTCATCCAGGCGCAGTTTCCGCTGCATTCGGGGCGTATCGCCGGATTGCCGGGACGCATCGCGGTCAGCTTCACGGGCGTGATGGTCGCGATGCTCAGCGTGACGGGCGTGCTGATCTGGCTGAAGAAGGCGCGGGCGCGCCGCAAGAGCGCATCGAAGCCCGCGAGAGACAACGCAGCGGTGCGCGCGCGAGAGCGCGCGGCGGGGTAAGCGAGCTCCGCACTCTTTAGGCGTGGGGTTCGGTTGGCTTCGTGCACATCCAAATATTGCGTTAGATGTGCACTGATGCGAACTAATGCATAGTGACGAGTAGGGGCGGTCGCGGGTTACGGGGGCATTGCTCAACTAAAGCCGCTTCGGCCGCTGTCGCGCCAGGCTGGGCCGCTTCATAGTCAGCTGGACGTTGTTTGGCGGGTAACATCGCTGCCCCAACCGCCTCATATGGTCTCAGGCGAAGCTTACCGACATTTTTACGTACTGCATCGACATGCTCATCCGGAACCCCATCTTTTTTTAGGGCATTACACACCGCTTCACCCCACGCCACATTTTCGGGATTATCTTTCCACGTTTCGTATTTCACCAATGGGATTCCCGCGTTCCGTAGTATCTCAACTACGAATGTGGCACAGGTGAGTCCGTCGCTACCCTTCGGCGCACGGTATACGCCGTTTCCCGTAAAAGATCCTTTTGCCGCAACCGCACCGATACCATAATTAATGAGCGGCTTCTTTTTAGATACAGAGCGCATTACCGCAACTGCCGCTTTTGATGCCAATGGCGGCAGTTCGACCGTTGTGCAGATCCAGCACTGCGTTATTTCGCTCGGAACGTTGTCAACCTTGAGCTGTTGATGCCAGGCAAGGTGTGTAAGTTGTACGCCATCCTTTGCAGAGTGGAACGCAACGCCAAGGTGTCCACCGCCCAGTGAGCTATGGGTAAGAGCGACTGCGATCTGGTCTCGTGTAAAGGAGGCATTCTGTAAGCGATCGAATGCCATTCGTCTAATTGTCAACTAGGCCATACAACGCGTCGTCGGGGTCGGCGCCAGCATAACCGAGCGCTTCGCGTGCGACTTCAAGTGCTTCGTCCCATCCGGTGACTTCGTGCCGCCATGGAAAGGTTGCGCGAAGAGTCGCCGCAAGGTGCTCGCCCTGAACGGAACGGGGGTCCAGATGAGCAAGCGAAATGAAGCTTGGACCGAAAATGTCGATTCCCTCATATACGGCATCGACCGTTTCTGAGAGATCATCCACATCCGCCGAGGCTTCAGGATTTAGCACGTTGTGCTGCCACTTCTCAGTAATTGAAAGCCGAGCAGGTACAGCCATCACCTCTTCGTAGGCGTAGGCGAACTCAAACGAATCTGTTGTGCCGCCTTCGTATATGACCAACCAATCTGCTTTGGCATTGGTGATCGGGGCAGTCACGAACTGATTCACTGCAAGGCATCCCGCATAGAGCCGATCGCTTTGCCTAGCCCGAACTGGCTGCAGCGGCTCATAGTCATGTAGATTCAGGGCTGAGAGCATTGTGTAGCTTCCCTGTAATGCACCGCTGAAATAAAGCGCCAGCGTTATTGTGCAGTTTATCCAATGCGCCCCGAAAAACGGTTGCATCGCGCAACATTTCTAGGCAGGTAGCGTCTTCTGTGAAGAAGTCACCGTCAATCAGAAAGGCTTGGCGACCGCCGTCAATGGACCGGAGGAGAGTGCTTTGCAGCAAAAGCATGCAATCTTCGAGCTTCAGTCGAGACTGGAGAAGAAGATTCCCGATTTCGCCCTCGTCGGGGGGCGAATCGTCTGACAGCGCACCCGGCGCAAGCGGTCCCAGCAAGAACGGCTTTACCAATTCATGCCAAGGGGTATCGGCGAGGCCCAAGCTCTCCCTTTCGATAACATCCTTATACCTCAGGCCGAGCCGTTTTGGCACGGCACCGGAGTAGCATTTCGCGAAGATTTCCACGAGTTCAAGCATGCGCGGTTGGAAATCGTCCCAGCTCTCGTAACGGTTGGTACTCAGTGCGACAAAATCAGAGCAAAGTGAAACTCGCCACGATGAGTCGGCAGCAGCGAACTGAAATACTCTAGCTGGCGGTGCCGGTAACTGAGGCACACTCACAGGACCGTTGGTCGCGACATGTAAGGAGATGCCAACTGGCTGTTCAACCGTGCGATTTGGATAGGTAGAGTTCGACAGCGCAGCTTGAAACTCGGCGGGCTCGCTAGAGTCTAGTTCGACCAGTCGGTCGAACCTCAACTGACATACAACCTCAGCAAGAGGGTTGTGCGCGTACTTGACCCTATTGGACGGAGCAATTTTCATTCTTGGGCGTACGAAAGCAGGAGGGACGCGACAGCCGCGCATTCACACCGCAGTCAACTTTGCGGAAAATGTAGCACATGTTTGCGGAAAATTTGGCTTATTTGCGCATGTTTACGGCCGTTCTTTGCTTGGACTACAGTAAATTTGCGTTCTTTGAGTCTGTCCTAGGTCCAAAGTTGGACTTTTCATGGACAAAGTGCATGTGTCCTTCTGTGCATTGACGTTCGCTGACATGCGGTAGCTTGAGTGCAGCTAAATTGCAGCTTGGCTGTTCCAGACTGCTCGCTTGACCTTGTATAGCCTTGGTTTTGGAGTTTGAGAATTGCGTAAGGCTTTGATTTATAAAAATATGCTGCGCGTCGACAAAGCTCAAGAAACAAGGGCCTCGCGGCGAGTAATCGCCGCGAGGCCCTTGTTTTACAGGCTCAACGCGAATCGCTGCGCGCTACTTCGCGACCTCGTCGAACGCCGCGAGCAAGCGCTCGACGTCGGCGGCGTGAATGTCGCCCATCGTCGAGATGCGGAACAGCTCCTTCGACAAGCCGCCCTGCCCCGCGTAGATCACGAAGCCGTGCGCCTTGAGCGCGTCGTGCAGCTTCGGATAATCGACGCCCGCGGGCAGGCAGAACGCGCGCAGCACCACCGACGATTCATCCTTCGGCAGCACGCTGTCCATCCCGCGCGCGGCGAGCCCCGCACGCACCTGCTCCGAGAGCGCCGCATAGTGCGCATGACGTGCCTGCCAGCCGCCTGCGTCGGCGAGCTCGCGCAGCGCTTCGACGAGCGCGTAGTACGCGTGCACCGAAGGCGTGAACGGCGTATTGCGCTGATCCTGGAGCGCGGCGAGGCGCTTGAGGTCGAGGTAGTAGGTGCGGCTCGACGCGTTCGCGAGCGCCGCGCGGCGCACCACGACGAAGGCCGCGCCCGGCACGCCGTGCAGGCACTTGTTCGCGGTCGCGGCCACGGCGGCAATGCTCGTGTCGGCGAAATCGATGGCTTCGGAGCCGAAGCTGCTCACGCCATCGACGAGCATCTGCACGCCGCGCGCGCGGCACGCCTCGCCCAGCGCGCGCAGATCGTTGAGGCGCCCCGTGGTGGTTTCGTGATGGATGATCGCGACGTGCGTGATCGATTTATCGGCGTCGAGCGCGGCGCAGATGCGCGCGAGATCGGGCGCCTGCATCCACTCGTGCTTCACCACTTCGTGCGCGATGTTGTATTGCACGGCGATCTGCGTGATGCGCTCGCCATAGACGCCGTTCTCGACGATCAGCAGCTTGCCGTTGGCGGGCACGAGCGAGGCGATCATGCTCTCGACCGCGGCCGTGCCCGAGCCGGTCATGAGCACGGCTTGCCATTGCGCGGGGTCGAGATCGTAGACACCCACGAGGCGCGTGCGCGCCTCTTCCTGCACGTCGAAGAATTCGCTTTCGCGATGGCACAGGTCCTCTTGCAACAGGCTGCGGCGCACGCGCTCGGTGAGCGTGACGGGGCCGGGATTGAGCAGCAGCATCGGCGATTCCTTATTGATCAACGGTATGAGCGGGCGCGCCGATGTGGCGCATGAGACGCGTCTTCACTTCGGGCGGCGTGATGGTCGGGCGCGGCAATCCGTCGGGCGTACCGCGGCGAATCGTCAGGCGTACGAAGCGTGTGCCTGCCACACCCGAAGCGCCCGTCTTTCCCTTCGCACCTTCCCGCGCGGCGGCGAGCACGGCGTCGAGCGCCGCGAGGTCGTCGCTTTCGACCGCATCCGCGTAACCGCAGGCGGCGGCCACGTTCGCAAACGACACCTGCGCCGAAACGGTCGCCTGGCCGCCCGTGGAATCGTGCGCGCCATTGTCGAGCAGCACGTGCGTGAGGTTCGGCGGGCCGTAGGCGCCGAGCGTCGCGAAGGCACCCATGCGCATGAGCGCCGCGCCGTCGCCGTCGAGCGCCACCACGTTCAGATCGGGGCGCGCGAGCGCGAGGCCGAGCGCGAACGGCGTGACGCAGCCCATCGAGCCCACCATGTAGAGCTGGTTCGCGCGGTCGTCAAGCGCGTAGAGCTCGCGGCCGCAAAAGCCGGTCGAGGCCAGCACGACCGTGGAGTCAACCGGCGTGGCCGCGATCACGCGTTCGAGCGCCTGCTGGCGCGTCGGCAATTGATCAGGAGTCCGTCCCGTCCGGTTCGTCTGGGCGATGGGCAGCGCGTGCTTCTGGGGCATCGCGCCGCTGCCCTTCAGCTCGTATGGCGCCACGCTGCCCTTTTGCATCACGAGCGCATAGGGGCGGCCCGTTTCGTCCATGTGCCTGATCGCGCGTTCGAGCGCCGGACCGATGGCGTCCGCTTCGGTGGGGAACAGCTCCCACGGAATCTCCATCGTGTCGAGCATCTGCGGCGTGATGGGGCCCATCAGCGCATGCTGCGGCTCGTCGGAGACGCCGGGCTGGCCGCGCCACGTCACGATCAAAAGCTGCGGCAGGCGGAAGGTCCACGTGAGCGAAGTGAGCGGGCTCACGGCGTTGCCGAGCCCGGAGTTCTGCATCATCGCAATGCCGCGCTTGCCCGCGAGCGCCGCGCCCGCGATCAGCGCGACGGCATCGCCCTCGTTCGCCGCTGACACGTAATGCAGCGATTCGTCCTGCAGCACGTAATTGATGAACGGCGTGAGAAACGAGCACGGCACGCCCGCATACCATTCGAAGCCGCGCGCACGCGCCGCCTCGACGAACTGTGCGGCTTCGATCATGCCTTGCCCTCCGCGGCCTTCACCTGGGCAGCGGAAGCCGGGTCGGCGCCGAGCGGCGTTTGCGCGTGCGCGAAATCGCCCGCGCGGCGGAAGTCTTCGAGATCGTTCACGCCGCGCCAGTGGCCATGCACGTATTGCACCTCGACCTTCTCGCCGTCGGCGATCAGCGCATTGAGGAGCGCGGGCATGTCGAGCGTGTCGAAGTCGGCGCGCGTCTGCAGTTGCGCGAGCTTGTTCGCGAGCTTCTCGCGGCCCGCGCCGCGCACGTTCATGAGGCCGATCCAGCGGCCGTGCGGCGCCGTGCCCGTCGCGCCCGTCGTGCTGCTTTCGGCCGGCTCGCTCGCGATGCGCTCGAGCACCACCTTGTTGCCGAACAGGCCGCGATCGTCGCCCGCCGAGCACCACGCGAAGTCGCGCGTGCTGCTGTTCTCCGTCTCCGGCGACGAATCGATCACCACGCTGAACTCCGCTTCGCTTTCCACCAGATCGCGCAGGATGTAGCTGCGGAACAGCAGGTCGCCGTACGAAATCACGGTGTCGTTCTTGAGCGTGTCGATGGCGCACGCGAGCGAGGCGAGCTCGTTGGTTTCGCCGTAGCGCTCGTTGCGCACGAGCTTGACGCCCGCGGTGTCGATGGCGTCGGCGCGATAGCCGCCCACCACCGTGATGTCGTTGACCGACTGCTTCTTGAACGCGTCGACGAGCCAGCGCAGCAGCGGCTTGCCCGCCACGGGCAGCATGACCTTGGGCTTGTCTTCGGTGAACGCATCGAGGCCCGAGCCGCGGCTCGCCGCGAGCACGATTGCCGAGCCCGCCGTGCGCGACGCGGACAGGTAGCGGTTTTCCGCTTCCGAATATTCATCGGCGTCCTGAAGACGGAAGATCTCGTTGACGGGCGCGATGCGGTCTTCCACGTCGACGAGCGTCTGCGTCTCGTGGATCGTCTTCGCCACGGCCTGCATGGCCGAAGCGGAAGCGCGCACGAGATGGTTCGCCCAGATCACGACGCTGATGCCGGCCTTGCGGAACACGTCGGTGGGCGTGCTGTAGTACTTGGTGGGCACGATCACTAGCGGGCCGCGGCCCGCCCACTCGCGCGCGAACGTGAGGATCTCATCGGGCTTCGAGAGCTTGCTGTGGATGAGGATCGCATCGGCGCCCGCGAGACGGTAGGCTTCGGCGCGTTTGAGCGCCTCGTCCATGCCCCAGCCCGCGATCAGCGCCTCGACGCGCGCGACGATCGAGAAATGCTCGTCGGTCTGCGAATCTTTACCGGCCTTGATCTTGCCGCAGAATTCGTCGATGTCGGCGAGCGGCTGCGCTTCGCCGCCGATGAAGCTATTGGTCTTCGGGAACTGCTTGTCTTCGATGCAGACGCCCGCGATGCCGCGCTGTTCGAGCTTCTTCACGAGACGGCGCACGTTGTTGAAGTTGCCGTAGCCGGTGTCGCCGTCGAGCAGGATGGGCAGGTCGCTCGCATCGGCCATGAATTCGAGGTTGTCGACCACCTGGGTCCAGCTCGCCTCGTTGTTGTCGCGCACGCCGAACTGCGCGGAGATCGAGAGGCCCGAGCCCCAGATCGCCTTGAAGCCCGCCTCGCGCGCGATACGCGCGGAGAGGCCGTTATGCGCCTCCATCAGGAATTCGAGTTCGTTGCTCACCAGCATCTGGCGCAGCCGTGCGCTGCGCGATGTGGAGACAGTGGCAGGAACCAGGGCGGATTCGCGTGCGTTCATCTTGTTGCTCCATTGGACACGGTCGCGTCTTCAGCCGGGGCTGCGCCGCGCGCGTCGCTTCGTTGGGAAAATCGGTTTCTGGCCCGCGAGCGGCAGAGATGCGCGCAGCAATGCGTCATGCCGCCAATGGCCTGTCGCGGCGGCATGGAGCCAAAGCCGGGACTATATCGGAAATGATTCGTATCCGCCTTCAATCCCGGCGAGAAGTGGCAAATCATGGTGTTGCTGTGAAATTTGTGGCCTTAAACGGCGTTTCCCGGCGTATTTTTGCCCATCACAGGGTTCGTCCTGGCTCGCGAGAACGTTTGCCGAAGCCGTAAACGCAGGCAGGCGAAACGTTCTTTTTCGCCGGATTGGCAACCCGATTCAAAGCCCACAAAAGAGCCTCCACAAAAGCCCTCGACCGACCAGACAGAAGATGACTCTCAACCAGAAACTCCGCTCGATGATCGCGATCCTCTGGATCGGCCTGCTCCTGATCGTAGCCTTCGGCGCGTGGCAAAGCCGCGACGGCATGATTCGCGAACGGCGCACGCAGCTCGTCACGCTCATCGACGAAGCCCAGAGCATCACCCAGTACTACTACACACTTTCGCAGCGCCATACGCTCACCGAAGCCGATGCGCAAAAGCAGGCGCTCGCCGTGCTCGGCTCGATCCGCTACGGCACCGACGGCTACCTCAGCGTCAACAATTCGCAGTCGGTCATGCTGATGCATCCCATCAAGCCCGAGCTCGACGGCAAGATGCTCGCCGACTTCACCGACCCCGCGGGCCGGCACCTGTTCGTCGAGCTCTCGCAGATCGCGAACCAGCCGGGCGGCGGCTTCGTCAACTACCTGTGGTCCAAGCCCGGCCACACCGAGCCGGTGCCGAAGCTGAGCTACGCGAAGCGCTTTGCGCCGTGGGACTGGGTAATCGTGACCGGCATGTACATGGACGACGTGCGCAGCGCGTTCTACGCGAACCTCGCGCGCTGGCTGCTCGTGACCTTCGTGCTCGGCGGCGCGGCCACGATCGTGATGGTGCTCGTGGTGCGCAGCGTGCGCGCGAGCATCGGCGGCGAGCTCGAAGTCGCCGTCGAAGCGGCCAACCGCATCGCTCACGGCGACCTCACCTCGCAGGTGCAGACGCAGGGCGCCGATGCAAAAAGCCTGATGCGTGCGCTCGCCACCATGCAGGGCGCGCTCGTGCAAACGGTCGCGCGCGTGCGCAGCGGCGCCGAGAACATCAACGTGGGCGCCAACGAGATTGCCGCGGGCAACACCGACCTTTCGCAGCGCACCGAGGAGCAGGCGGCGGCGCTCGTGCAGACCGCATCGAGCATGGACCAGATGACCGCCAACGTGCGCCAGAACGCGGACAGCGCGCAGCACGCGGCAACGCTCGCGAGCGAGGCCGCCGAAGTCGCCACGCGCGGCAACGCCGTCGTGGGCGACGTGGTGCGCACGATGGGCGACATCACGACGAGCTCGCAGCAGATCGGCGACATCATCGGCGTGATCGACGGGATTGCTTTCCAGACGAATATCCTCGCGCTCAACGCGGCCGTGGAAGCCGCGCGCGCGGGCGAGCAGGGCCGCGGCTTCGCGGTGGTCGCGGCGGAGGTGCGCAGCCTCGCGCAGCGCTCGGCAGCGGCGGCCAAGGAGATCAAGGCGCTGATCGAAAAGTCGACGGGCACGGTGGCCGAGGGCCAGCAGCTCGTGAGCAGCGCGGGCTCGACGATGAGCGAGATCGTGCAGTCGGTGCGGCGCGTGCACGAGATTCTCGAAGAGATCAGCCATGCGTCGCGCGAGCAGAGCGCGGGCATCGAGCAGGTGAACCGCGCCGTGGGCGAGATGGACCAGGTGACGCAGCAGAACGCGGCGCTCGTCGAGGAAGCCGCGGCGGCCGCGCATTCGCTCAAGGACCAGGTGACGGGACTGCGCGAGTCGATTTCGAGCTTCAGGCTGCCGATGCACGCCTGAAACCGCTTCAGGAGACGCCGTGGGCTGCGTGCGGGCAAGCCTGCGGCATTCAAAATTTCAATTTAATTACACTATGTTTACAATAATGCGCTATTGAATCCCTGCGGAATCCCCCGCCCCACCCCGATGATCCGCTCCAGGAAACCGCCGCGCGACCCGCACGCCACGGCGACCCGCCATCCGATGCTGTCGCCGCGGCTGCCCGCGTGGCGCTCGAAGTTCATCGTGTTCGTCACCTTCGCAGCCTTCGCCGCGCTCGCGGGGCGCGCGCTCTGGGTCCAGGTCGTCAATCACGACTTCTACGTCAAGCAAGGCCAGAAGCGCTATCAGCGCACGCTCGAACTCGACGCCATGCGCGGGCGCATCGTCGACCGCAACGGCGCGCTGCTCGCCGTGAGCCTCGAAACCTTCGAGATCTGGGCCAATCCGCGGCTGCTCGACGAAGCCGCCTATGCGCCGCTCGCGAAGCTGCTCGACATGCCGCTCGCGGAGCTGCGCCGGCGCCTGCCGCGCGAGCGCTCGTTCGTGCTGCTCAAGCGCCAGGTCGACGCCGACACCGCGGCCCATATCGACGAAATGGCCACCGGCGGCATCACGCTGATCGCCGACTCGAAGCGCTTCTATCCCGAGGGCGAATCGGCGGCGCACGTGGTGGGCTTCACCGATATCGAGGACAGCGGCCAGGAAGGCGTCGAGCTCGCGGCCAACGCGCGCCTGCGCGGCACGCCCGGCCAGCGCGAGGTGATCCGCGACCGGCTCGGCCGCGTGATCTCGGAGCCGAGCGAACGTGTGCTGCCGAAGAACGGCGACACGGTGCAGCTCACCGTCGACCGCCGCATCCAGCAGCTCGCCTATACGCAACTGAAGGCGGCCGTCACGAAGAACCGCGCGGAAGCCGGCAGCGTCGTGGTGCTCGACGCCCAGAGCGGGGAAATCCTCGCGCTCGCCAACTGGCCGTCGTTCGATCCCAACAACCGCGCGCGCCTGACGGGCCGCCAGTTGCGCAACCGCGCCGTGATCGACACCTTCGAGCCAGGCTCGACCATCAAGCCGCTCGTCGCGGCGCTCTCGATGGACCTGCACAGGGTCAACGCCAATACGATCATCGACACCTCGCCGGGCACGTATCGCATCGGGCCCGCCGTGATCCACGACACCTCGAACCACGGCCGCATCACGGTGGCGCAAGCCATCCAGATGTCGAGCAACATCGCGCTCGCGAAGCTCGCGCTGAACCTGCCCGCGCAGACCATCTGGAACAAGTACCAGGAATATGGCCTCGGCATGCGGCCCGAAGTGACCTTCCCCGGCGCCGCCGCGGGCCGCGTGCGGCCCTGGGCGCGCTGGCGTCCGATCGAGCAGGCGACCATGGCCTACGGCTACGGCCTCTCGGCCTCGCTGCTGCAGATCGCGCAGGTCTACACCGCCTATGCCGGCGACGGCACGATGTACCCCGCGAAGCTGCTGCGCGAGACGCCGGGCCCACAGGGCACCGTCGCCGCGGGTGTCGCGCCGCGCGCCGTGACGACGCCCGCCACGGCGGCGTCCATGCGCCGGATGCTGGAAATGGCGACGAGCCAAGGCGGCACCGGCCGCGCCGCGAACGTCGAGGGCTACCGGATCGGCGGCAAGACCGGCACCGCGCGCAAGCAGATCGGCTCGGGTTACGCGAAGAACCGCTATCGCGCGCTGTTCGTCGGCATGGCGCCGATGAGCGCGCCGCGCGTGATCGTCGCGGTGATGATCGACGACCCCGCGGGCGGCTCGTTCTATGGCGGGACCGTCGCGGGGCCCGTATTCTCGGGCGTGATGCAGGGCTCGCTGCAATTGCTCGGCGTTCCCCCGGATGCCTGATTTTGCCTGGGCCCGCCCGGGCCCGCCTGGGGCTGCCTGGGGCTGCCTGGTCCCTGCTTGATCTCGCTCGATCGCGCCGCCCCGCTCAGGCAACGGCTCCCCGCCTCGCGCGCAAAGGCCTGACAACGCCAGCCGACACCCGGCCCGCTCCGGCGCGGCGCCTGCTTTCACGGTATGCTCGCAGCTTTCCCCCGGCGCGAGCGCGCCGCACGTCAGCGCCACCCATCTGGACATCGTCATGAGCTACCTGCCCCAACTGGCCGGCATCGCCGGCGTCATGCTGCTCGCATGCGCGAGCCCCGGTCCCGACATGCTCGCCGTCACCTCGCATGCGTTCGCACGCCGCCGCGCGGGTCTGTTCGTGGCCGCCGGCATTTCGACGTCGCATGCGCTCTGGGCGACGCTCGCCGTATTCGGACTCGGGCTGATCCTCGCGCAACTCGCGTGGCTCTATGAGGGCATCCGCATCGCGGGCGCGGTCTATCTGCTGTATCTCGGCGCGCGCACGCTCATGAGCCTGCGCCAATCGCCGGGCGCGGCGGCAGCGCCCGCGCTGGCCGCAACGAAGGCCGCGAGCGGCGCGCAGGCGTATCGGCGCGGTTTGCTGGTCGGGCTCACGAACCCGAAGGCCGCGGCGTTCTTCGGCAGCCTGTTCGTCACGCTGCTGCCCGGCCATGCGCCGATGTGGGTACACGCCGCCACGGTGGTCACGGTCGCCGCCGTGTCGATCATGTGGTTCAGCGGCATGGCGCTGTTGTTCTCGACCGGCCGCGTGCAGCGCGGCTATCAGAAGCTGCGCCGCCCCGTCGATGCGGTGATGGGCAGCGTGCTCGTCGCGCTCGGCGCGCGGCTCGCGCTCGATCATTGAGTTGAGCTGAGCTGAGCAAAGTTTCAACCGGGGGGCAAGACCGACGCTCGCCGCTGCGCTGCCATGTCACCATGGCGGCGCGCTCGCCAACATCCTTAGTGATGCAGATAAACTGCCGGGCCGCCGCTACGCACCGGCGCGGGACCGCCGGCCTCGCCCGTCTGCACGGGTTGGGCGCCGTAGCCCGATTGCGCGAGATCCTGCTGCTGCACGATCCGCGCTGCGTCGGCGCGCCGTGCCTCGAGGCGCCGCATCGCGGCCTGCACGTTCTCGGGATAGTTGACCTCGTTGGCCATCGCGGGGCGGTAGCCCACCGATTCCAGATCGACCAGTTCCTGTAGCACCTGTGCGCGCGTCACCGGGCCGTTGTGGATGGACTGACCGAACGAGATCGCGGGCGCTATCGCGATCATCGAAACCAGTGCCGTGCGTAGTATTGCGTTCTTCACCGTATTCTCCGAGGGTCTGGGCGGACTCGCTGCGTGGGCCGTCTTGCACAAGCAACCGGCGAGTCGATGTGACCAGTCTACGCAGCAGGCCCACGCGTAAAAATGGGCCCCGGAGGGAAAGATATTTGCTGAGCGCGGAAAATTGGTGAGGACTTCTGCGCAGGGCGCACAGCCCCTCAAATCTGATCGCGCCCGAACGCGCGCAGCGCGCCGAGATCCACCACATCCACTCGGTTGTACGAGAGCGTGACGAGCCCTGCGCGCTCGAGCGTCTGCAGCGCCTGATTCACGCGCTGCCGCGACGCGCCCGCCAGCATGCCGATCTCCTCCTGCGAGATCTCCAGTGCGTTGCCCGTCTCCGGATACAGGTCGGGATTGAACATCTGCGCGAGCGCCTGGGCCACGCGCGCATCGACGTCGAGCAGGCGGCTGTTCTGGATCAGCGCGATGAACTCGCCCATGCGGTTATTCAACTGATGGATCACGAAGCGGTTGAACGGCAGGCTGCTGTCCATGAGCCGATGAAACGTATCGGCGGGCACGGCCATCACCAACGAGGGCTGCAGCGCGATCACGTCGTATTTGCGCGGCTCGCGCTTGATCACGCTGCCCTCGCCGAACCAGCCGCCGTGCGGCACGCCCGAGAAGGTGCAGCCGCGCCCCGACGCATTGAAGATCGCGAGCTTCACGAGCCCGCTGCTCACGCCCAGCCAGTACGCGGAGGGCGCCTCGCGCGCCGCCACGATCGCACCTGCGGCCCACGCCTGCGCATGCGACGTTTCGAGCACCCAGGCGCGATGCTCGGGCGCGAGCGCGCGAAACCACGCGCAGCGCTCGAAGAGCGCCGCGAGGCGCGCCGCGTCGCGCGCATCGATGCGGCCTTGGGCCATCCAGCCCGGAGCAAGCGGGTCAAGCGGGTCAAGCGGCTCAGACGGCTCTTTATCCGGGGGCATAATGGGCTGCGTCATAGCGCTTACCTCGATGTGGGGCGTGCGTGGCGCCAGAAAGGGCGGCTCTGTCGCGCCGGCGACAGACTCTTGCGCGCCGTCCTGCTACGGTAGCGCGAATCATACCGATAAACCGGCAACCGGCCCGCCCCGGGCCCCCGCATGGGAAACGCATCAGGAGACAGCGCCATGTCGCACCCGTACGAAGAAGGGCTCGCGCAATGCGAAGCCAATTACGTCCCGCTCACGCCCATCGACTTCATCGCGCGCGCCGCCGAAGTCTACGGCGAGCGTCCCGCGATGGTCTACGGCGACGTGCGCCGCAACTGGCGCGAGACCTACGCGCGCACGCGCCGCCTCGCGAGCGCGCTCGCGCGTGCGGGCATCGCGCGCGGCGACACCGTCGCGGTGCTGCTCCCCAACATCCCGGCGATGGTCGAAGCGCACTTCGGCGTGCCGATGGCCGGCGCCGTGCTCAACACGCTCAATACGCGGCTCGACGTCGCGACCATGCTGTTCATGCTGCGTCACGGCGAAGCCAAAGCGCTCATCGTCGACACCGAATTCGCCGCGCTCGCGCAACGTGCGGCGCTCGAATTTCCGGAGCTGAAGATCGTCACCGTGGCCGACGTCGCGCCCGCGGACCCGGAACACTTCCCGCGCGGCATCGACTATGAGGCGTTTCTCGAACAGGGTGACCCCGAGTTCGCATGGCAACCGCCCGCGAACGAGTGGGACGCCATTGCGCTCAACTACACCTCGGGCACCACCGGCGACCCGAAGGGCGTCGTCTATCACCATCGCGGCGCGTATCTGAACGCGGTGAGCAATATCCTCGAATGGGATCTGCCCAAGCACGCGGTGTATCTGTGGACGCTACCGCTCTTTCATTGCAACGGCTGGTGCTTCGCATGGACCGTGGCGGCGCGCGCGGGCGTGAACGTGTGCCTGCGCAAATTCGATGCAAAGCTCGTGTTCGCGCTGATCCGCAACGAAGGCGTCACGCACTATTGCGGCGCGCCCATCGTGCAGGGCGCGCTCGCCGACGCGCCCGCCGAATACCGCGCGGGCATCGCGCACACGGTGCGCACGATGGTCGCGGGCGCGCCGCCCGCGCCCGCCGTGATCGCGAAGATGAAGGCGATCGGCATCGAGCTCACGCACGTCTACGGGCTCACCGAGGTCTATGGCCCGGCTTCGGTGTGCGCGGTCCAGGACAGCTGGAAGACGCTGCCCGAGGACGAGCAGGCGCGCCTCGCCGCGCGCCAGGGCGTGCGCTATCACTTGCAGAGCGGCATCAGCGTGCGCAATCCCGCGACGATGGAACCCGTGCCGAACGACGGCGCCACGCTCGGCGAAATCATGTTCCGCGGCAACATCTGCATGAAGGGCTATCTGAAGAACGAGCGCGCGACCGAAGAAGCATTTCGCGGCGGCTGGTTCCATACCGGCGATCTCGGCGTGATGACCCCCGACGGCTACGTGCGCATCACCGACCGCAGCAAGGACATCATCATCTCGGGCGGCGAGAACATTTCGAGCATCGAAGTGGAGGACACGCTGTATCGCCATCCCGCGGTCGCGCTCGCGGCCGTCGTGGCGATGCCCGATGCAAAGTGGGGCGAAGTGCCGTGCGCATTCGTCGAGCTGCGTGAAGGTGCGAGCGCAACGGCCGAGGAGATCATCGCGCATTGCCGGCTCTTCCTCGCGCATTACAAGGTGCCGCGCGTCGTGAAGTTCGGCGAATTGCCGCGCACGGCCACGGGGAAAATCCAGAAATACGAATTGCGCATGCAAGTGGGTTCGCAAAGCGCAATCGATCTGGGCAAATCGGAAAATACGTCCAAACTCTCGAAATGAAGGGTATTTGAATGTTTAACGATTTAAAAATGAAAGATTATCCCGTGGCAGCCGGCGGTCTCGCGCAGCCGCCGGCACGCTAATGTTACGGCTTCTGACAACCCGACCCTTTGAAATTTCACGGGAAATATTCAGAAAGCGTCTGTAATCCGTTATGCGTCAAGGGTCAACTGTCAAATGCGTAATTTTTGGGCGGTGTTCAGCCCGAAATGAAAGATTACAAGTAGTCACGTATTTGAAGTCTTGCTCTCGGTAAGCTTGATCTCGTGGTCGGGCGCAACGCAATGCGTGACGACAACAAACCCGAAGAGGAGGAACGAACATGAATACGAAGAGCTGGAAGACCCCCGCACGTGCGCTTGCCGCTGCGCTGCTGGCCGGTGGTGCGCTGATGGGTGCCTCGAGCGCCTTCGCCCAGTCCGCGCCGTACGCACTGCGCGCCGACTCGACGCCGCAGTACGGCGAAGCGCACATGATTCCGGTGGGCGTGCAGTTGTCGATCGGCTGGCACGACAATCGTTACTGGGACGGCCACCGCTATTGGGAACGTGACGAGTGGATGCATCATCATCCGCACGATCCGGGCCCTCCGGGCTGGCACGACCATCGCGACGACCATCGCCCGCCGCCGCCCCATTACTGATCGAGGCGTAGCCACGCCGCCGCGCTTCGCGGCGGTCCAGCCGAGGCCGCTTTCCCCCGAAGGGAAACCGGCCTCGCTGCATTTTCTCCCAATTGATTCGATATCCGAATCAATTGCAAGGTAGATGAATGCAGGGAGAGCCCAGGTAATCAAGCTAGATTGAAAGCCGTCGGAAGCCCGCGGAAACCCGTCGAAAGCGCGTCGACAGTAATGGCTGGTAATGGCCGGTGCGTTGCCTCTTGCGCGGCACGGAGGTAACGTTAGCGGGCGTTTCGTTCCCCGGAGCGCACGGTGTATTCTCATTGCCCCGGCCGGTTGCGGCTGGGGCTTTTTTTCGGCCTGATTCAGTCGATGAGCTTGTTCAGCGTGGCGAATTCAATGAGCGCCGCCAGCGACGAAACGCCAAGCTTGTCGAGCACGCGCGTCTTGTAAGTGCTGACCGTCTTGTCGGAGAGACCGAGCCGCGCCGCCACGCCCTTGTTGCTCATGCCGCGCGCGAGATATTGCAGCACCTCCACCTCGCGCGGCGAGAGCCCGTTGAGCGCCACGTCGCGGCCGCCGCCGCAACTGCCCGCCGGAAAGCAGTCGTAGCCCAGCAGCACCGCCTTCACCACGCCGCACAGCTCTTCCACGCCGCGGCTCTTGCTCACGTAGCCGTTTGCGCCCGCGATGCGGGTATGGTTCGCCATGACCTGCTCCGGCTTCGCCGAGAGCACGAGGATGCGCGTGGCGGCCTGCCGCGCGCGGATGCCACGAATGACCGAAAGGCCGTCCAGCTTCGGCAATTCGAGATCGAGAATAACGAGATCGGGCTGCAATTCGTGCACGACGCGCAGGCCCTCTTCGCCGTCGCTGCATTCGCCCACCAGTTCGTATTCGGTATGCAGGACGTTGGCGAGCATCTTGAGGACGATGGGATGATCATCGATAACCACGATGCGCTTCATTTTTTGTTCCATTTTTCCGGGCGTGAGCTGATGTGCCTTTCGGCACGAGAATGACAAGCCTGAACGACACCCCTACCTTTGTGTATAAGAAAGATCTGAAACGAAGCCAGCCAATTGACAAGGGTTAACCCGCAGCGCGGTCATTTGAAACTAACTAACGCGTGAATTAGACTGGGGCGATGAACGCGCGTCGGACCACCGCTGAATCGCCACCTCAAGCCTCCGCGACCGGAGCCAGCAAACCTCGCGGGCGTCGTCGCGCCGGCGACGATCTCGACATGCGCGAGCGGTTGCTCGCCTGCGCGACGCAGCTCTTCGCCGAGCAGGGCATCGCCGCCACGACCATGGCGCAGATCGCCGCCGCCGCGGGCGTCACGGCGGCCATGGTCCACTACTACTTCACCAATCGCGAGAAGTTGCTCGACGCCGTGGTCGAGGAGCGCATCGCGCGCTCCATCGCCTATGTATGGGCCAGCGCGGACAGCGACGCCGCCGACCCGCATGCACTCGTCCAGGAGCTCGTGGCGAGGCTCTTCGAAGTCACTGAGCGGCAGCCGTGGCTGCCGCCGCTCTGGCTGCGCGAAATCGTCAACGAAGGCGGCCTGCTGCGCGAACGCATGCTCAAGCGCCTGCCCATCGAGCAACTGCAGCGGTTCGTCGTTCATGTCGGCGCCGCGCAGCGCGAGGGCACCGTCAATCCCGATCTGGAGGCGCCGTTGCTCTTCATGTCGATCCTCGCGCTCGTCATGCTGCCGCTCGCGACCTCGAAGCTCTGGCAGAGCACGCGCGGCCTGCCCAGGGTCGAGCGCAACGCGCTGCGTCGTCACGTCACTGCGCTGCTGGCGGGCGCCATGCGCGTGCCAGCGGCCGCCGCCGGCGAGACGCGTGATGCCAGCGCCGCGCCCGAGAGTCCGCCCGCACAGACGCGCAAGCGTCCCACTTCCGGGAGCGCGCCATGAGCCGGTTCCAGCGTTCGTTAGCCGCCCGCCAGGCTCACGCCCCTATGCGCCGCAAGGCTTCGTCCGGGCGCGCCGCCGCCCCGCGTGCGATCGGCGCCGCCACCCGGGCGACGCTCGTAGCACTCGCCGCCGTGGCCGCGCTCGGCGCGTGCTCGCGTCAGGAGCCGCCCGTCTGGCAGGGCTATGTCGAAGGCGAGTACGTCTATCTCGCGTCGTCGCAATCCGGCACGCTGACCGAGCTCGACGTCCAGCGCGGCCAGACGGTCGCCGCCTCGGCTCCCGTCTTCGCGCTCGAAGCCGTCGACGAGACCGCCGCGCGCGACGAGGCGCGCCATCGTCTCGCCGCCGCGCAGGCGCAGCTTGCCGACCTGCAGACCGGCAAGCGCCCGCCCGAGGTGCGCGTGACCGAAGCGCAGCTCGCGCAGGCCGAGGCCACCGCGCGCAAGGCCGCGCTCCAGCTCACGCGCGACGAGGCGCAATTGCGCGCGGGCGGCATCGCGCAGGCGCAGCTCGACGACTCGCGCGCGCAGGCTGCATCGAGCACGGCGCAGGTGCGCGAGTTGCAGAATCAGGTCCGCGTCGCGAATCTGCCCGGGCGCGTGGCGCAGATCGCGGCTCAGGCCGCCGATGTCGACGCCGCGCAAGCGACGCTCGCCCAGGCGCAATGGAAGCTCGATCAGAAGCGCGTGGCCGCGCCGGCCAGGGGGCTCGTCTACGACACGCTCTATCGCGTGGGCGAATGGGTGCAGGCCGGCAGCCCGGTCGTGCAGATGCTGCCGCCGCAGAACGTCAAGTTGCGCTTTTTCGTGCCCGAAACCGTGGTCGGCTCGCTCGCGCCGGGGCGCAAGATTCTCGTGCACTGCGACGGCTGCGCCGCCGACGTGCCCGCGACCATCAGCTGGGTCTCGAACGCCGCCGAGTACACGCCGCCCGTCATCTACAGCAACGAGCAGCGTGCGAAGCTCGTATTCATGATCGAGGCGCACCCCGCCGGAGAGGACGCCGCGAAGCTCCATCCAGGCCAGCCGGTGGAGGTGCGGCTGCAATGAGCGCAACGGGCGCCGACAAAGGCAATGGCAATGCTCCGCCGCACGGCACGCACGAGCACGGCGACCTGCGCTACGCGATCGACGTGCACAACCTCAACAAGCATTTCGGCGACAAGCACGTGGTCAACGACGTCTCGCTGCGCGTCGCGCCCGGCGAGATCTTCGGCTTTCTCGGGCCGAACGGCAGCGGCAAGACCACCTCGATTCGCCTCATGTGCGGCCTGCTCACGCCCGATTCGGGCTCGGGCACCTGCCTCGGCTACGACATCGTGCGCGAGAGCGCGCAGATCAAGCGGCGCGTGGGCTACATGACACAGCGCTTCTCGTACTGGGACGACCTCACGATCCGCGAGAATCTCGACTTCGTCGCGCGCATCTACCGCATGCCGCGGCGGCGCGAATGCGTCGATCGCGCGCTCGAATCGCTCGGTCTCGCGAGCCGCGCGAACCAGCTCACGGGCGCGCTCTCGGGCGGATGGAAGCAGCGTCTCGCGCTCGCCGCGTGCATGCTGCACGAGCCGCGCCTGCTGCTGCTCGACGAGCCCACCGCGGGCGTCGATCCCAACGCGCGGCGCGACTTCTGGGAGGAACTGCACCGGCTCGCCGCGCTCGGCATCTCGGTGCTCGTGAGCACGCACTACATGGACGAGGCCGAGCGCTGCCACAAGCTCGCGTATATCGCCTGGGGCAAGCTGCTCGCCCAAGGCACCGCCGCCGAGGTGATCGCTTCGCAAAACCTCGAAACGTGGGCGATCCACGGCGGGCAGCTCACGGCGCTCTCGACGCAACTGCGCGCCATGCCGGGCGTCGAGCAGACGGTGGTGTTCGGCGCCGTGCTCCATGCGAGCGGCAGCGATCACGCGGCGCTCGCGGCCAGCATCGAACGCGCGGTAGCGGGCACTTCGTTGCGCGCGCAACGTATCGACACGGGTCTGGAAGACGTGTTCATTCATCTGATGAGCAGCACCCGCGACAACTACGGAGGCACAGCCTGATGTTCAAGCTGAACCTCGCGTTCTCCGTGTCGCGCTGGTGGAGCATCGTGCTCAAGGAGTTCCTGCAGCTCAAGCGCGACCGCGTGACGTTCGCGATGATCGTCGGCTTGCCGATCGTCCAGCTCACGCTGTTCGGCTACGCGATCAACACCGATCCGAAGCACCTGCCCACGGCCATCGTCGTCGGCGAGGACAGCCCTTTTTCGCGCAGCTTCGTGGCGGGTATGAAGAATTCGGCCTATTTCGACGTGATCGAGACGCTGCCCGACGAAGCCTCGGCGCGGCATGCGCTCGCGCGCGGCAGCGTGCAGTTCGTGCTGAGCATTCCCGTGGACTTCTCGCGGCGCCTGCTGCGCGGCGAGCGGCCTTCGCTACTGGTCGAGGCGGACGCGACCGATCCCACCGCCATCACCACGGCGCTCGCCGCGTTGCCGGGACTCGTCGCGCCCGTGGCCGCGAAGGACCTGACCGGGCCGCTCGCGCATCTGAACGGCGCGCCCGCCGCCTTCGACGTGCAGGTCCACCGTCTCTACAACCCCGAAGGCATCACGCAGTACAACGTCGTGCCGGGCCTCATGGGCGTGATCCTCACGCTGACGATGGTGATGATGACGGGCCTCGCCATCACGCGCGAGCGCGAGCGGGGCACGATGGAAAACCTGCTCGCGATGCCCGTGCTGCCGATCGAGGTCATGACCGGCAAGATCGTGCCCTACGTGGCGATCGGCCTCGTGCAGGCAACGATCATCGTGGTCGCCGCGCGCTTCGTGTTCGATGTGCCGTTCGCGGGCAGCCTCGTGGCGCTCTATCTCTCCGCGCTGCTGTTCATCGCCGCGAATCTCACCGTGGGCATCACGCTCTCCTCGCTCGCGCAGAACCAGTTGCAGGCGATGCAGCTCGCCGTGTTCTACTTCCTGCCGAATCTGCTGCTCTCGGGCTTCATGTTTCCGTTCGCGGGGATGCCGCGCTGGGCGCAGCGGATCGGCGACCTGCTGCCGCTCACCTACTTCAACCGGCTCGTGCGCGGCATCCTGCTCAAGGGCAACGGCTGGACCGACCTGTGGCCCTCCGTGTGGCCGCTCGCCGTGTTCGCGGCGGTCGTGATGGCGATCGCGGTGCGCTTCTACCGGCGCACGCTGGATTAGGACCGCGATCATGAAACCGGTCATGAAACGTTACGCGCCGCCGCTCGTGTCCCTTGCCTCCGTCACCGTGCGGGCGCCGTTGCTCACGTGGCTACTTGCTACAGCGCTCGCGGGCTGCACCGTCGGCCCGGACTTCCATGCGCCAGCCGCACCGCAGGCGCCCAACTACACGCGCGCGCCGCTGCCCGACGCCACGGCGTCGGCGCCGGGACCGGGCGGCGCCGCGCAAACCTTCACGGCGGCCGCGCACGCGCCGCGCGCATGGTGGAAGCAGTTCGGCAACCCGGCGCTCGATACGCTCGTGGACCAGGCGCTAGATTCGAGCCCGACGCTCGATTCCGCGCGCGCGAAGCTCATTGAGGCGCGCGAAAACTACAACGCGCAGGCGGGCGCGACGCTCTTTCCCTCCGTCGATCTGAAGCTCTCCGGCACGCGCCAGAAGATCGACCTGGCCGCGTTCGGCATCACCCAGGTGCCGAATCCGGCGCCGTTCACGCTTTACGATGCCTCGGTCAGCGTCTCCTATGTGTTCGACCTGTTCGGCGCCAACCGGCGCGCGCTCGAAGCCACGCTCGCGCAAGTCAATTATCAGGAATACGAACTGGAGGCGGCACAGCTCACCGTAGCAGGCAACGTGGTCGCCACGGCAATCCGCCGTGCGGCGCTGAAAAGCGAGATCGAGCTCACGCAACGCCTGATCGACGCACAGACGCAGCAGCTATCGATCATGGAAGCGCGGCTCGCGGCAGGCGGCATTGCGCGGCTCGACGTCCACAGCCAGCGCACGCTGCTCGCGCAAACGCGCGCCACGCTGCCGCCGCTCACCACGCAGCTCGCGCAGACCGACCATCAGCTTTCGATCCTGCTGGGCGTGGAGCCCTCCAGCCCGGCCTTGTCCGCACAGCTCGATGCGCTCACGCTCGACGCGCTGCCGCTGCCCGATACGCTCGCGCTCACGCTGCCTTCCACGCTCGCGCGCGAGCGGCCCGACATTCGCGCAGCCATTGCGCTGCTCCATCAGGCGAGCGCGAACGTCGGCGTGGCGACGGCCAATCTCTTTCCGCAGATTTCGCTTTCGGCGAGCGTGGGCTCGGAGCGCACGCGCGTCGAGGACGTGATCAGCGGCCTGAACATCTGGAACGTGGGCCTCGGCCTCGCGCAGCCGGTCTTTCACGGCGGCGAATTGCGCGCGAAGCGGCGCGCGGCTCAGGCCGCTTACGAGGCCGCGTTGGCCGACTACAAGCAGACGGTGCTGCAGGCGCTCCAGCAAGTCGCCGACACGCTGCACGCCTTGCAGGACGACGCGCTGGAATTGCAGACCCGCGACGACGCCGCGCGCGAAGCACAAGCCAGCGCCGCGATCGCGCACGATCGCTACGCGGCGGGCGGCGTGAGCGAATTCGATCTGATCGACGCGCAACGCCAGGCGCTGCAAAGCGCGCTCGACCGCACACGCGCGCAGGCCACGCGGCTCGCGGACACGGCCGCGCTCTATCAGGCGCTAGGCGGCGCGGCGTTGCCGGGCGTGGCCGCGCGCTAGCGCCAGTGCCGCGCACCGGCGCGCGATGGCCGGCTGCCGGCTGCACCATTACAAATGGCAAACGGCGGGCGATCCGTTCGCCGCTCCCCGCCCGCGCGGGCGCGAAAACACCGCTTGCCAGGCGGCAACCGTTGATTCACGCGGCAACTGTCCGTTTGCTTTCGCTTGCAGGCGCGCTGCGCGACAATGACCCTCCCCCTGCTCCATCCGCAATCATCCGTCCACGAGAGTCACGCATGAATCAGGCATCGCATTCCCCCGCCCAGCCCACGCCCACGCCCACGCATAGCGAGATCGTCGCCGCCGGCGCGCTCGAGCTCTCGCAATGGATCCGCCTGCGCAAGGTCTCCTGCCGCGAAGTGATGAGCGCCTTCCTCGACCACATCGAGCGCGTGAACACGCCGGCCAACGCGATCGTCTCGCTGCGCGAGCGCGCCACGCTGCTGGCCGAAGCCGACGAACGCGACGCCCAACTCGCGCGCGGCGAATACCTCGGCTGGCTCCATGGCATCCCGCAGGCGCCCAAGGATCTCACGGCGACGGCGGGCATCCCCTCCACGCAGTGCTCGCCGATCTTCCGCGACGAAGTGCCAAAGGCCGACGCGCTCGTGGCCGCGCGCATGCGCGCGCAAGGCGCCATCTTCATCGGCAAGACCAATTCGCCTGAGTTCGGCCTGGGCTCGCACACTTACAACACGGTGTTCGGCACCACGCTCAACGCTTATGACCCCACGCGCAGCGCGGGCGGCAGCAGCGGCGGCACGGCCGTGGCGCTCGCGCTGCGCATGCTGCCCGTCGCCGACGGCAGCGACATGATGGGGTCGCTGCGCAATCCGGCGGGCTGGAACAACATCTTCGGCTTCCGGCCTTCGCAAGGGCGCGTGCCTTCGGTGCCCGCCATCGACGTGTTCTACAACCAGCTCGGCTGTGCCGGGCCGATGGGCCGCAACGTCCCCGACCTGGCCATGCTGCTCGCCACCCAGGCCGGCTATGATGCACGCGCCCCGCTTTCGATCGCCGACGATCCGGCGCAGTTCACAGGCCCGCTCGCGCGCGATTTCAGCGGCGCGCCCTCTGGCGGGGCGCGCATTGGCTGGCTCGGCAACTACGACGGCTATCTGCCGATGGAAGACGGCGTGCTCACGCTCTGCGAAGCGGCTCTCAAGGACTTCGAAGCAATTGGCTGCAAGGTCGACGCCACGCGTCCCGACTACGCGATGGACAAGCTCTGGGACTGCTGGTGCACGCTGCGTCACTTCTCGGTGGCGGGCACGCTGGGCGCGCTCTGGCGCGATCCCGCGAAGCGCGCGCTGCTCAAGCCCGAGGCGCAATGGGAAGTGGAAGGCGGCCTGAAGCTCTCCGGCGAAGACGTGTGGAATGCAACGGTGGCGCGCACGCAGTGGTACAACGCGTTGCTCGCGCTGTTCGAGCACTATGACTATCTCGTGCTGCCGAGCGCGCAGATTTTCCCGTTCGACGCGAAGGAGCACTGGCCGAAATCCGTCGCGGGCCGCACGATGGATACCTATCACCGCTGGATGGAAGTGGTGATCGGCGGCACGCTCGCGGGGCTGCCCGTGATGTGCGTGCCGGCGGGCTTCAATGCGCAAGGGCTGCCGATGGGGCTGCAGGTGATCGGCAAGCCGCAAGCCGATCTTTCGGTGCTGCAGCTCGGGCATGCCTACGATCAGGCCACGCAGTGGGTGAAGCGGCGTCTGCCCGCGGTGCTCGGGGCGTGAACGACGCTTGATCGACGCCTGATCGATACCTGATCGACGTTCGAGGCAAAAGCGGCGCGCAAGCGCCGCTTTGCATTTCAGGGCTGCATTTCAGCCCTTCACCGCACGCGCCGCATTCCTGCCGCGCAGCCATTCGAGCGCCAGCAGCAGGCAGGTCGAGAACACGATCAGGATCGTTGCGAGCGCAGCGATCGTCGGGCTGATGTTCTCGCGGATGCCCGTAAACATCTGGCGCGGCAGCGTCGTCTGGTCGGCGCCTGCGAGAAACAGCGTCACCACCACCTCGTCGAACGAGGTCGCGAACGCGAACAGCGCGCCCGAGATCACACCGGGCGCGATCACGGGCAGCGTGATGCGAAAGAACGTCGTAACCGGATTCGCGCCGAGCGAAAGGCTCGCGCGCACGAGGTTGTAGTTGAAGCCCTGCAGCGTGGCCGACACCGTGGTCACCACGAACGGCACGCCCAGCGCCGCGTGCGCGAGGATCAGCCCCAGATAGGTATTGGCGAGCCCGAGCGGCGCGAAGAACAGATACATGCCCACGCCCACCACGACCACGGGCACGATCATCGGCGAAATGAGCACGGCCATGAGCAGCGCCTTGCCGCGGAAGTCGGCCTTGGTGATGCCGATGGCCGCGAGCGTGCCCAGCACCGTCGCCACGAGCGTCGCCGCGGGCCCCACGATGAAGCTGTTCTTCGCGGCCATGCGCCACTCGTCGGACATCACGAGGTTCTGATACCAGCGCAGCGACCAGCCCGGAATCGGGTAGACGAGAAACGTGCTCGACGAAAACGAGAGCGGCACGATCGCGAGCACGGGCAGCACCAGATAGAGCAGCGTGAGCACGGCGAGCCCGCGCAGCACGAAATACCAGATGCGTTCGATGCCCGAGGTATGCGGCGCAAACAGCGGTTTCGCGAATTTCATGTCAAATGCCTCCGTTAGCCGAGGCTCAGTTGCGTGCGCGTGAAGCGCCCGTAGACGAAGTACAGCACGGTGGTCGCCACGAGCAGCAGCGCGCCGAGCGAGCACGCCATGCCCCAGTTGATCGACACGTTCGTGAAGTACGCCACGTAGTAGCTCACCATCTGGTCGGCGGGACCGCCCAGCAGCGCGGGCGTGATGTAGTAGCCGATCGAGAGGATGAAGACGAGCAGCACGCCCGCGCCGATGCCCGGATACGTCTGCGGCACGTACACGCGCCAGAAGGCCGCGAACGGATGGCTGCCGAGCGAGACGGCCGCGCGCTGGTAGGTGGGCGGGATCGACTTCATCACGCTATAGAGCGGCAGCACCATGAACGGCAGCAGGATGTGCGTCATCGAGATGTAGACGCCCACACGGTTGAACAGCAGCGTGAGCGGCGTGGAAATGATCCCGGTGCCCATCAACGCCTTGTTGACCAATCCTTCGCTCTGCAGAATAACGATCCACGCGGCCACGCGCACGAGAATCGAAGTCCAGAACGGAATCAGCACGAGGATCATCACGAGATTGGCGCGGCGCTCGGGGAGCGTCGAAATCCAGTACGCGAGCGGATAGCCGAGCGCGAGCGCGAACAGCGTGACGAAGACGCTGATCACGAAGGTGCGGCCGAACACGGCGATATAGATCTGCTGGTCGGGGTCGGCGGCAATGATGTGGCCGAAGGCATCCTGCCGATGATCGAGCGACGCGAGCAGATAGAACGGCGAGTAGCGGCCGCTGTTCTTCGCAATGGCCTGCCAGTACGTCACGTCGTTCCAGCGGTCGTCGAGCTCGACGATTTTGGCGCGCGTTTGCGCGGGCGTGAGCTTGAGCGGATGCCCGTCGTCGTCGGCGAGCGGCATCGCGCGCGCGGTCTTGGCCACGAGCGAGCGATAGCCCGCGATCTCCACGTTCAGGCGGCGCGCGAGCGCGCCCATGGCGTCGCCGTCCTGCACCGCCGCGAGATCCTGCGCGAGCGCGGCAAACGCCGCGTCGGGCGGCGCGCTCTTGCGGTCCCAGCCGCTCAACGCGGCCACGGTATGCGGCAACGCGCTCGCCACTTCGGGATTCTGCACGGCACGCGTGAGCAGCGCCGCAATCGGCACGACGAAAATCAGCAGCAGAAAGATCGCCAGCGGCGCAATCAGCAAGAGCGCCATCGTGCGCTTCTTTGCCTGCGCGAGCCGCAGTTCGCGCTTCAGGCGCGCAACCGATTCGCCTGCGTTGTCGGTCGCGTTACCGGCTGTCGTTATAGATGTCAACTCAGTCTCCCGCACTCGCCTCGAAGGCCCTCGCCCCGAAGCGGCAGGCCGCGTGCGCCCCGTGCTGCGCAGCGCATGCGGCCCTCCTCCGTTATCGCGCGAGCGCCGCTTACTTCGCAGCCCACGAGGCGAAGCGCTGCTCGAGCTCGTCGCCGTGATCGGTCCAGAACGTGAGGTTCTGCTGCACCGCGTTCTTGCCGTTCTTCGGCGAATTCGGCAGGTTTTCGAGCGTCTTCTCGTCGAGCGCCTTGATCGCCGCTTCATTCACGGGGCCGTAGGCGATGTGCTGCGCGTAGACCTGCTGCGGCTTGGGCGAAAGCGTGTACGCGATGTACTGGAGCGCCTGCGCCTTGTTCGGCGTGCCCTTCGGAATCGCCCAGTAATCGAGGTCGTAGATGCTGCCGTTCCATACGACCTTGAGGTTCTTGCCTTCGCGCTGCGCGGCGTCGATGCGGCCGTTATAGGCCGTCGACATCACCACGTCGCCGGCCACGAGGAATTGCGGCGGCTGCGCACCCGCCTCCCACCACTGGATGTTGGGCTTGAGTTCGTCGAGCTTCTTGAACGCGCGGTCCTGGCCCGCCTTCGTCGAGAGCACCTTGTAGACGTCCTGCGGCGCGACGCCATCGGCCATCAGCGCGAATTCGAGGTTGTACTGCGCGCCCTTGCGCATGCCGCGCTTGCCCGGGAATTTCTTCACGTCCCAGAAGTCGGCCCAGCTCGTGGGCGGCGTCTTGAGCTTGTCGGCGTTATAGGCGAGCGCCGTCGACCACACGAAGAAGCCCGCGCCGCAAGGCTGCTGCGCGGCCTTGAGGAAGTCGGCCTTGTTGCCGAGCCTGGACCAGTCGAGCTTCTCGTAGAGGCCTTCGTCGCAGCCGCGCGCGATGTCGCCGGTCTCCACTTCCACGACGTCCCAGTTCACGTGCTTCGCTTCGACCATCGCCTTGACCTTGGCCTGCTCGCCGTTGTACTCGACGGCCGTGACCTTCGTGCCGCTCTGCGCCTGGAACGGTTCGTTGAAGGCGACCTTCTGCGCGTCGCCGTTCGCGCCGCCGAAGTTCACGACCGTCAGTTCCCCGGCGTGCGCCACGCCGCACGAGAGTGCGAGCGCTGCCGCGAGCGCCCCAACGCGCAAGTTGCCGATCTGCTTCATGGTGTAGTCCCCTTCTCCTTGGTGGTTTGTTTTCGCGCTTGAGTGCGTCATGCGAAGACACGCAGATGCTCGGGCGCGAACTCGAGCGCGACCGGCTGGCCGGGCGCGAAGGCTTCGAGCGCCTCGGTGCCGAGCGGCACCTTCACGAAGCACTCGTCCTGATGGGGCAGACCGCAGCGCATGCGCACGTGGTCGCCGAAGTAGATGAGACCGCGCGCCTCGCCCGCCAGCGCGTTCGCGCCATGGCGCGCCCGCCCGTTTGCGGCATCGGCGCCGTGCGCCGCGAGCTTCATGCGCTCGGGCCGGATGCAGGCGATGGCATCGGCGCCCGCCTGCGCGCCGGCCACGTTGCGGCCTTTGAGGCGCGAGCCGTCGGCGAGGTGGAGCTCGCAGAATTCGCCGTCGACGGCCGCGATCTTGCCGCGCAGCCGGTTGCTGTCGCCGATGAAGTTCGCCACGAACTCGTTGCACGGCGATTCGTAGAGCCGGTCCACGCTGTCGAGCTGCTGCACGATGCCCTTGTCGAACACCGCCACGCGGTCCGACATCGTGAGCGCCTCGCCCTGGTCGTGCGTGACGTAGACGAACGTGACGCCGAGTTTTTCGTGCAAGGACTTTAGTTCGTACTGCATATGTTCGCGCAGTTGCTTGTCGAGCGCGCCGAGCGGCTCGTCCATGAGCACGAGCTTGGGCTGGAACACGAGCGCGCGGGCGAGCGCGATACGCTGCTGCTGGCCGCCCGAGAGCTGGGCGGGATAGCGCCTGGCGAAGCTCTCCATGCGCACCATCTTGAGCGCGTCGTTCACACGCGCGGCGCGCTCGGCCGCCGGCACCTTGCGCACGCCGAGCGGATACGCCACGTTCTGCTCGACGGTCATATGCGGAAAGAGCGCGTAGTTCTGGAACACCATGCCGATCTCGCGCTTGTGCGGCGGCACGTTGTTGAGCAGCTTGCCTTCAAGGCGGATCTCGCCGCCGGTGGGAAATTCGAAGCCCGCCAGCATCATCAGGCAGGTGGTCTTGCCGGAGCCGGAAGGCCCGAGCAGCGTCAGGAACTCGCCCTGATAGATGTCCAGATCGAGTTGCTTGACCACCAGCGTCTCGCCGTCGTACGTCTTGCGCACGCCGCGAAAGCTGACGATCACCTCCGAGGTTTTCATCGCCCTGTCTCCTCTTCTTGCTGCTCTCTATTGCCCGGTTACATCCGACACCATTAATTTATTCTGACGCAAAGATTAACCGGATCTGACGTGCGGATTACTATAGACGCTCACGGCTCTATCTAATGGAGCCATTTCATTAATCTCGATGGAACCACTTGGTCATGGTCATCCTGTCCGACTGGCTCGCCGCGCAACTCGACAAAACCTCGGCGGAACCGGTCTACCGCCAGTTGCTGCAACTGATGCAGCAGGCCATCCTGACCGGCCGGCTCGCGCCCGGCGCGAAGCTGCCCAGTTCGCGCCTGCTCGCGGGCGACCTCGGCATCGCGCGCAACACGGTGCTGCACGTCTACGACCAGTTGAGCGCCGAGGGCTACGTGCTCTCGACCACGGGCAGCGGCACCTATGTTGCCGACACGCGCCCCGACTCGGCCGCCGTGGGCCCGCGCCCGAACGCCGTGACGCGCGCCGTGCCCGAGCCCTTGCCGCGCGGCGACATGTCGATGCGCGGGCAGCGCCTGATCGACGAAGCCGGCGTCTCCGCGCGGCAATGGGGCGCGTTCATGCCCGGCGTGCCCGACGTGGCCGAATTTCCCGCGCGCACGTGGAGCCGCCTGCAGTCGCGGCTCTGGAAATCGGCGAGCCCCGACCTCCTCACCTACGCGTCGGGCGGCGGCTACCGGCCGCTGCGGCGCGCGCTCTCGGACTATTTGCGCGTGGCGCGCTCGGTGCGCTGCACACCCGACCAGATCATCATCACGACCGGCATCCATCAGTCGATCGATCTCGCGATGCGCATGCTCGCCGACACCGGCGACCGCGCCTGGGTGGAGGAGCCCTGCTACTGGGGCGCGCGCAGCGTGCTGCAGGCCTCGGGCCTCAAGCTCGCGCCCATTCCTGTGGACGACGAAGGATTCAATCCGCGCGAATCGGACCTGCGCCATCCGCCGCGCATCGCGCTCGTCACGCCTTCGCATCAATATCCGCTCGGCATGGTGATGAGTCTCGCGCGGCGCCGCATGCTGCTCGAATACGCGCGCCAGCACAAGGTCTGGATCATCGAGGACGACTACGACAGCGAGTTCCGCTACGGCAGCCGCCCGCTCGCCTCGCTGCAAGGACTCGACGATGCGGGCCAGGTGATCTACGTGGGCAGCCTCGGCAAGCTGCTGTTTCCGGGCTTGCGCGTGGGCTATATGGTCGTGCCCGAGCGGCTCGTGGGCGCGTTCCGCACGGGCGTGGCCGAGCTCTACCGCGAAGGCCAGCTCATGCAGCAAGCCGTGCTCGCCGAATTCATCATGGACGGCTATCTCACCACGCACGTGCGCCGCATGCGCACGCTCTACGGCGAGCGGCGGCAATTGCTGATAGACGCCGTGACGCGGCATTTCGGCGACGCGCTGCCGGTCATGGGCGAGGAAGCCGGCCTGCACTTCGTGCTCGGCTTGCCCGAGCATTGCGACGACCGCGTCGTTACCGCAGCGTCGTACGAGGCGGGCGTGATCGTGCGACCGCTGGCGTCCTATTACTTCGGCAAGCAGCAACGCAAAGGATTGCTAACGGGTTATGCGTGCGTGCCGCACGAGGCAATCGGGCCCGCGTTCGCCACGCTCGCGCGCGTGATCGAGACGCATGCGTTTGGAACTTCGGGGACCTCTGGAATCACCGGCACGCCACGCGAGCGCGCGGCGTAAGAAAACGCGAGTGGCATGCAGAGCGTCCCCCGCATGCCCACCGTCACTTGAGCCCGAAGTCGACGCGTGTGGTCGCGCCCTTGTCGTCGATGCCCTTCGCGTCGAGCTTGGGCGCCACCACGAACACGCGGCTCGGGTCGACCTTGCCGTCGAAATACTGCTGCACGGCCTGGGCGCGCCGTTGCGCGAGATCGCGTAGCGTAGCGTCGTCCACGGGCGCGTGCTCGGCGAGCGCCTGCTTCATGTCGTCGACGGGCAGCGTCTTCGTGAAGCCGATCATGTTGTGCGGCTTCTTGAAGTCCGCATCCTTATAGGCCTTTGTCAGGTATTTTTCGTATTCCTTCGGATCGACCTGCACCTGCGAGGTATCCACGCTCTCGCCGTTGCCCACGGTGTCCTTCACCTTCTGCTGGCGCACGAGGCGGTCCACGTACTTCTCGCGCAGCGCGGGCGTGTCCACGGCCGGATCGACGCGGCCGATCAGGTCGATCTTGATCGACGGCTTGTCGTCGAGCGCCTTCGCGATCGTGTCGAGCTTCTTGTTGTCGGCGTCGGTGAGCTTGGCCGAGCCCGGCGTGAATTCCACGTAGCCGAGCTCCTCGCCGCCCCCGCCGAACGCATTCGCGAGCAGCGAGAACGGCGCGGTCACGGCCTTCGCGATCAGGTTGAGCACCGCGCGCCAGATCAGGCCGCCGATGCTGAACTCGGGGTTCGAGAGCGAGCCCGAGACCGGAATGTTCACGTCGATTTCGCCGCGCCGGTTCTTGAGCAGCGAGATCGCGAGACGCACGGGCAGCTTCGTGGCGGTGTCGTTATCGATGTGATCGCCGAACGTGAGCTGATCGATGAAGATATGGTTGTTCGCCGTGAGCTGGTCGTTCGCGAGCTGGTAGTGCAGATCGACGTTGAGCTTGCCCTTCGTGATCGGATAGCCCGCGTACTTGGCCGAATACGGCGTGAGATTGGTGAGCTCGATGTCGTGCGCGCTCGCGGTGAGGTCGAGCGAAGGCTTCGCGATGAGCGGGTTCACCGTGCCCTTGATGGAGAGCGGCCCGTTGGCCGCGAGCTTGGCCGAGACGTCGACGGGCGCGGGCGTGGTCGACTCGGTGCCGAACGCGCCCACCGTGCCCTGGATCTGCACGAGGTTGGCGCTGTAATTCGGCTTGATGAAGTTATCGGTGTAGGTCACGCGGCCGTTCTGCAGCACGAGCTCGCCGAAGTGCAGGCGCACCGGATGCTTGGGCGGCTGCGCGGCGGTGACTGTCGCCGGCGCGGGTACCGGCGCCGAAGCCTGCACGGGCGCCGACGCGAGCGGCGCGCTCGCCGCCTGCGGCGTGAGCGGCACGGGCTCGTGGCCGCTCGTGTCGCGCGTGAGCGACTGCGCCTGGCCGCTCTGGTGCGCCACCACGTCCTTGAGATTGAGCTTGCCTTGCGCGTCGAGCAGCACGCGCCCGTAGAAGCCCGCGAAGGTCACGCGGCTCGCGTCCACGTCGGTGCCGCGCTCGTCGTCGTAGCTCGCCTTGAGGTTCGAGAGCGCGAGCGAGCGCCAGCCCGCGAACGGATCGGAGGTCGCCTTGTCGAGCATGCGCACGTCCACGAGCGCCGCGTCGCCGCGATAGTCGGCCTTGAGCGCGTTGCCCTGCTCCACGGAGAGCTGCCCCTTCATGTTGAGCAGCGCGCTCGCGATCACCGCGTTCAGCTGGTTGCCGAAGTACGGCTCGAACGCGGCGGCGTCGAGCCGGTTCGCGTCGATCTTGAACTTTGCCGTGAGCGGCGTGGGATTCACGTCGCCGTTGAGCGCGAGCGTGCCCTTCTTGTTGATGGTCGCCTTCAGGTCGATGGGCAGCGCGTGCTTCATGTCGTCGCTGATCTGCTGGACCTTGAGGTCGAGCGGCGCGACGGCGAGCTTGACCGGGCGCGGCGTCGTGCTGTCCGTGAAGTTGATCGAGCCGCCGCTCACGCTCACGGAATCGATCTTGTAATGCCACGCCGGGCCTTCCTTCACCGACTTCTGCGCCGCGTGGATCGCCGTGCGCTCGGGCGCGGCCTCATGGCCGCCCGCAAGCTGCATGAGGTCGATCTTGCCGTCCTTCATGCGCTCGACGTTGATGTCGAGGCCGCTCGTCTCCACCGAGGCGATCTGCGCGGTGCGCGCCGCCAGATCGACCGCGCTCACCTGCACCGTGCCCTTCGCGAGCGCCACGGCCGGCGTCTTCGCGCCGCGCGCGGCGAGCTTGAGCCCGTCGAGATTCAGCGTGCTCGCGCCCACCTGCACGGCGGCGGGCTCCTTGGCCCAGTCCGCCTTGACGGTCGAGTCGAGGCCCAGCTTGCCGTCGAGGATCTGCGCGGCCGTCACGCCGTCGAGATAGGGCTGCACGCGCGGCAGCGCGAGGTTGTTCAGCGCGATCTTCGCGTCGGCGCTCTTCGCGGCGAGGCCGACGGTGCCCGAGACCTGCGCCGTGCCGCCGTCGCTCGTGTTCAGCGCGAGGGTGTAGGCCGCGGGCGTTTTCGCGACCGTCGAGAAGTTCGTGAGCGTCGTGGCGACGCTGCTCAGGTCCACCTCCACCGGCCGCGACGCCGCCTCGTCGTGCACGTGCACCGTGCCGCCCGTGATCGCGAACTGGCGAATCGAGAGATCGAGCGGCGCAGCCTTGGCCGCAGGCGCGGCCTGTGCGCCCGATGCCGCGGGCGGAGCAGCCGCGACGGCGCTCGCGGCACCGTTCTGCGTGCTCGTTTGCGCACTCGTTTGCGCGCTTGCCTGCGTACCTTGGGCCGCGCCCGCCTCGGCCTTCGCCGCCGGCGCGCCGGCCAGCTTCTCGACGTTGAGCACGCCGGCCTTGTCGCGCGCGATCCAGGCCGTGGGCGCGTCGATGCGGATCGTGTCGAAGCGATAGACGTTACTGAACGGTTCGAGCGACGTCGCCGCCACATGCAGGCCGCGCGCGGCGAACAGCGGCGCATTGGCGTTGTCGGTGGCGTCGACGTCGTCGAGATCGGTCGTCCCGGAAACGCGCAGCGTCGGCTTCTCGTCCGACATCACGAAATCGAGCTTGAGGTTGGTCGAGAGCTTGCCGCTCTTCAACGCCACGGGCAGCTTCGTGGGCGCGTAGGTGAGCAGCTTCGGCACGTCGAGATCGCTCAGGCGCAGCTCGACCTCCGATTCGCGCGACGCGGCGAACGGCTTGGTCTTGCCGTCGATCGCGAGCGTGCTGGCGCCGTCGATGCGCGCGCGTAGCATCGGCTGAACGAAGATATCGGTCTTCGAAGGCAGCGTGGCGATGAACGGAATGCCAAGCGACCAGCGGTCGATCACGTGCTTTTCGTTGAGCAGACGGTCGTCGAAGGTGATCTGGCCGTTCTCGACGCTGATGTTCGAGACCGAAAACTGCGCGGGCTTGCTGCTGGGTTTTTCGGAAGGCTTCGAGAATTTGTCGATGAGGTCCGAGAAGTTGAAGCGCTGCGCATCGAGCCGCACGATGGTCGCGCGCGGCGAGTCGAGCCGCACTTCGTCGACGATGGGCGCGGCGCGGAAGATCGACGACCACGACGGCTGCACGACGAGTCTTTCGACATCGAAGAAGTCGCCCTGGCCGCCGCGCTCGCCGATATGCACGCGGTCGGCCTCGAGCCGCAGCGTGTAGGGATTGAGCCCGATGCGCCCGATCGTGACGGGCCGCTCGAGCAGCTTGCTCAACTGCTGTTCGGCGATGTGGCGGATGAGCGGCGGCGCGGCAAAGAAGCCGAGCAGTCCGAACACCACGAGGAAGATCGCGATGCCGGTGAAGATGCGCCGTGTGCGAGGCGCGCGCGCGACAGCGCGCACTGATTGCAAGGAAGTAGTCAGCGATGCTTTGTTGAGGCTTGCCATACTTGCCGGCCAGTGACGCGGCGACGAATGCGCCGCGGGTAGTGAGACTGAGTTGGCTCTATTCGACTGACGATGAGCCCGACAGCCCGAAGTATAGGTCCGATGCGCTCTTGCGCGACTGCAAAGCGTCGGGGGAATGCGCGGGAAGCAGGCGGCAAAGGATGCGGCGAGAAAATGGCCGCGGCACAACACAAACGCAGCGCGCCATGTGCAAAGCGGCGGAGCACTCAAGGCACTCCGCCGCTTTTACCGTTTCGACAGGGCTGCTCCGCCGCCCCGCGCACACGTCACTGCCGCTCGACCGCCGGCGGCTGCCACGTGCCGTTGGTGGCCCCGGGCTTCGGCGCGTACATGCGCAGCACGAGACGGAAATCGTCCTTCGGCACCGGCACCCAGTTGGCGCCGCCGCGTGGCCGCTCCGCGCTCACGTGCACGTCGAGCGAGCCGTCGCGGTTGCGTCGCGCGCCGTTGCGGTCGCCGAACGCCACGCGCACGGGCGCGTCGCCGTCGAGCGCGCCGTCGGTCGTGTAGGCCGTGATCGACCAGAAGCCGCGCACCGGCGGAAGATCCTTCGCGCTGAAATGGATCACGTAGCGGTTCGCGCCGTTCAGCGTGTGGCCGTCGCTGTCCTGGGCCACGCGCGCGCGCGCTTCGTCGCGGCTCGTCGGCAGGCCCGGCGACGCGTACGCCGCATAGCCGCGCAACGCGTAGTCGGTGCCGTAGTTGCCCGCATCGTCGCCCACCCAGAGCCAGCCGTTGCCGGCCAGCAGATTCGAAGGTGGCGTGGCGATGCGCGCGCGGCCGTCCGCGTAGCCCGCTTTCACGACGGCGGCGTCTTTCGAACCCGACGGTAGTTGCGCGGGATCGCCGGGATGCACGCCGATGTCGCCGAGAATCTTGAGCGCGTGCGGGTCGTCGGGCACCGGCGCGTTGTCGTCCAGCGCGAGCGCGAGGCGGTCGAAGAAACCCTGGGCGTCGAGCGCCGCGACCTGCGCGGCCGGCGTGCCCGTGGCGACCGGATCGCCCGCGAGGCTCGCGCCCGTTTGCGCGTCGGCCTGCGCTGCGCGCTTGCCGCGCGCGTCCCATGCGGAAAGCGGCGCGACACGGATGCCGCGCTGCAGCCGGCGCGCGGCCGCGAGGTCGCCGCCGCCGCGCGTTTCGATGCGCGCGAGGAACCAGACGTAGCGCGTGCTCACGTCGATGCGCTTCGCGCGCGCGGGCAGCGTGCCTTTCCAGCCGGCGGGCACGAACGCAATCGTTTGCCCCTTCAGGCCGCTTACGCGCTCGTTGCCCTTCGTGGCCGTCGACCAGAGGACGTTGGTCCACATGTCGAGCGCGCGCGCATCCATATAGCGGCCGTGCGAGTCGGGCAGCGCGACGAGCACCGGCTCGCGGCTCACGTCGAGCCAGCCGGACGAGCCCAGCGTGTCGAGATTGGGCTCGGGCGGGCTCGAGGCGCCGACGGGCGGCAGCGACTGGGCGTGGCGCAATGTGTTCAGCGCGGCCTGGCCGGGCGCGTTGCCGGTGGCGGCCTCGCGCGAAATGTCCATCAGCACGAGCGGATAGCCGAACACATAGGAGTCGGACACTTCGTCCTTGACCCAGCCGTTGCTCTTCGGCGCAACGCCTTCGGGCGCCGACGCGCATCCGGCAATGAGGGCGACACCCGCGAATGCGGCGCAGGCGCGGAAAAATGAAATAGTTCGACGTTTTGTTGTCATTTGTAAATTATCTGCGAAGCGGGCGGTCCATGAATTGACGTCGACCGGCCTCCGACGCAGCGCGCCGGCCCCCCCGGGCCGCGGTCCAACGCGCGCAGCATGGTGCCAATGCCGCCGGGTGGTATCGTATCGCCCGCGTCGGCCCCTGAAAAGTCTGCTGCACGGAATTCTGCGTTGCGGCAGCCTTCGCCCTTGACCTTCCCATTATGGGAACGTAGATACTGCGTAACGTCGAATATTTATCGCGTTTGCGCGTCATCACCATGAACGACTTCCTCGCTACCGAAACTGCCGGGCGCGCCGCACAGCGCGTCGCGGAACTCGAAATCCGCGGCATGACCTGCGCCTCGTGCGCCATGCGGGTCGAGAAGGCGCTCGCGAAGGTGCCGGGCGTGACGCGCGCGTCGGTCAATCTCGCCACGGAAAAGGCCACCGTCGAGGCCAGCGCCGACGCCACCGACGCGGACGCAGCGAAAGCACTCACCCGCCAGCTCGTGGCCGCCGTCGAGAAAGCGGGCTACGAAGCCGAGCCCATTGAGGACGACAGCGCCGACGAATCATCGGCGGCCGATGCCAGCACCGCGAGCTTCGCCATCGACGGGATGACCTGCGCGGCCTGCGCGAACCGCGTGGAAAAGGCCCTCGCGCGCGTGCCCGGCGTGACGGGCGCGAGCGTGAACCTCGCGACCGAAAACGCCGCAGTGCGCCTCGAAGCGCCGCCCGACGCCGCCATGCGCGAGCGCCTCATCGCCGCCGTGCAGAAGGCGGGCTACGAGGCCACGCCGCTCGTCGAGGACGCGCCTGCCGCTGAGACAACCGCCGCAACCGGCACGACCGAAGCCACTGGCGCAGCGGGCTCAAGCGCAGCCGCCCCATCGCGCGCCGCCGCCGCGCAGAACGCCGCACGCCGCGAGTTGCGCGCCGTGCTGGCCGCCGCCGTGCTGACCGTCCCGCTCGTCGTGCCAATGTTCGGCCACTGGCTCGGCCTGCACTGGATACTGCCCGCGGCGGCCCAGCTCGTGCTCGCCTCGATCGTCCAGTTCGGCTTCGGCGCGCGCTTCTATCGCGCCGCCTGGAAGGCCGTGCGCGCGGGCGCCGGCAACATGGATCTGCTCGTGGCGCTCGGCACCACGGCTGCGTGGGGCGTGAGCGTCTACGCGATGCTCGCGCATCCGGGCGACGCCGCGCATCTGTACTTCGAGGCGTCGGCGGTCGTCATCACGCTGGTGCGCTTCGGCAAGTGGCTCGAAGCGCGCGCGAAGCGGCAGACCACGGACGCCATCCGCGCGCTCAACGCGCTGCGCCCCGAACGCGCGCGCATCCGCGAAAACGGCGCCGAGCGCGAGGTGCCGCTCGCCCAGGTGCGCGTGGGCGCCGTGGTCGTGGTGCGGCCCGGCGAGCGCATGCCTACCGACGGCGTCGTGCTCGAAGGCCGCAGCCACGTCGACGAATCGCTGATCACCGGCGAAAGCCTGCCCGTGCCGAAGGCCCCCGACGACGCCGTCACCGCAGGCTCCATCAACGGCGAGGGGCTGATCGCCGTGCGCACCACCGCCATCGGCGCAGAAACGACGCTCGCGCGCATCATCCGTCTCGTGGAAAGCGCGCAGGCCGAGAAGGCGCCGATCCAGCGTCTCGTCGACCGCGTGAGCGCCGTGTTCGTGCCCGCGATCCTCGTGATCGCGGCGATCACGCTCGGCGGCTGGCTGCTCGCGGGCGCGAGCGCCGAAACCGCGATCCTCGACGCGGTGGCCGTGCTCGTGATCGCCTGCCCCTGCGCGCTCGGACTCGCCACCCCGGCCGCGATCATGGCCGGCACCGGCGTGGCCGCGCGCCACGGCGTGCTGATCAAGGACGCCGAAGCGCTGGAAACGGCGCACGACGTGGGCGTCGTGGCCTTCGACAAGACCGGCACGCTCACGCTCGGCCAGCCCTCGCTCACGGCGTTCGAAACGGCCGGCGAGATCGCGCGCGCCGATGCGCTCATGCTCGCGGCCGCCGTGCAGCAGCACAGCGACCATCCGCTCGCCAAAGCCGTGGTGCAGGCGTTCGGCACCGGGTCCGCCGGTGCGGCGCTGCCCGCCGCCGCGCATGCGCGCGCGGTGCCCGGACGCGGTGTGGAAGCCGAAGTGAACGGCCGGCATCTCGCGATCGGCAGCGCACGCTGGCTCGCGGAGCTCGCGCTCGCCGTGCCGCCCGCGCTCGCGGCGCGCGCGCAGGCGCTCGAATCCGGGGGCAATACGGTGTCCTGGCTGATGGGCGCGCCTGCGCAAGCGCCGCACGGCCAGCAGCCCGATTCGACCTTCGCGGTGCTCGCGCTGCTCGCGTTCGGCGACACGGTGAAGCCGACCGCGCGCGACGCCGTGGCGCGGCTGAAGGCGATGGGCATCCGCAGCGTGCTCGTGACCGGCGACAACGCGGGCAGCGCGCGCGCCGTGGCGGCGCAGCTCGGCATCGACGAGATTCACGCGCAGGTGCTGCCCGACGACAAGGCGCGCACGATCCGCGACCTGAAGATCCGCACGGGCGCCGTGGTCGCGATGGCCGGCGACGGCATCAACGACGCGCCCGCGCTGGCCGCCGCCGATATCGGCATCGCCATGGCCACGGGCACCGACGTCGCCATGCACGCAGCGGGCATCACGCTCATGCGCGGCGACCCCGCGCTCGTGGCCGCCGCCATCGACATCTCGCGGCGCACATGGCGCAAGATCCAGCAGAACCTGTTCTGGGCGTTCGTCTACAACCTGATCGGGATTCCGCTCGCCGCCTTCGGACTTCTGAATCCCATGCTCGCAGGCGCGGCCATGGCGTTTTCGAGCGTGAGCGTGGTGACCAACGCGCTGTTGCTGCGCACCTGGCGCGAGCGCCACTGATTCCGGGGCGCGGTGGCTGCGGTGGGCGTGCTCCCCACCACCACGCGATCGGACTGCAAGATCGCGCGATGCGCGCACGACGCAAAAAGCCGGACGACGCATGACGCGCCGTCCGGCTTTTTTGATCGATACGCGAGCGAGTTACCGCACTTATTGCACGATGGTCGCGCTCTGCACCAGCGATTTCACGAGCTTGGCCGCGCCCGCATCCATGGACTCGGCAATGATCTGGCGGCGGATCTGATCCTTCACGTCGGTATACGCTTCCACTTTCATCGGGCGCTTGTCTTCGAGCTTGACCACCACCCAGGCCTGGCCCGACTGCACCGGCTGCGGACCCACGCCGCCCACGGGCAATTGCGCGAGCATCCGCGCGACGTCCACGGGCACGCCGCGCGTCTTGCCCTCGACCACGGGCGTCTTGAAGCTCACCCACGGCATTTCGCCGCCGTTCTCCTTCGAGGGCACGATGCTGTACTTGCGCGCGAGCGCGTCGAACGGCTGGCCAGCCTTCGCCTGCGCGATCACGTCCTTCGCGACCGCCTGATCGGCGAGCACGACGAACTGCGGCTTGTACTCGTATTTGCCGAGCTCGCCATTCACGCTGTTGTAGCGCGCCCGAATCTCACGCTCGGTGGGCTCCGGCACGTGCACGTTGTCCTGAAGCCACGAGCGGATCTCGACGTCCACCTTCTGGTCCCCGGCCACCTGGCCCACCTCGGGACGCTCGTCATAATGCGCGCGCACCGCCTGCTGGCGCAGCACTTCGCGGATGATCAACTGCTGCTTGATCGCCGCGCGCAACTGCGGCGTATCGACGTCGCCGCCGCGGCTCACCGCCACGCTCACGGCGCTGTCCATCGCGGCTTGCGGGATCTGCACGCCGTTGACCACGGCCACCGCCCCGGCGGGCAAGCCATTGGACGCGCCAGCAGGCGCATTCTGCGACGCGGCGCCGGGCAAGGCCTCGGACGCGGGCGCAGACAACGCCTGGGCGTACGTGATGGTGGGCAGCGCGACGCTCGACGCAGCCGAAACGAAGGCGCTCGCGCACAGCGTGCGCATCAGGGGGGACAGGCGGGACATCTCGATTCACTCCAATGGGTCAGGCCGGCTGGCCCGCCGCGCATTATCGCCTGCTTGAGCCAAAAAGCCGAAACGCCGGAATCTAGCGGATGTTTCGGCAGCCGGAGGTTAATTCTGGTTAAATGCGCGGGCAGGCACGCGCCAACCTTGACGCAAGTCAGCACAAAAATCGGCCCGCTTCGTGGCCGCGAGGATATTTCGTTTCAAGATCAACGCCTTGGCGTGGATGCGGACAGGTTGTCCACAGCCCTATCAACGAAATCTGGGGATAACCGCCCGCGCGCTTGCTCGATTGCGCGCGGTCAATCGCTCCGTTGCCGCATGGCCGCGGGCCAACGAGATGCTGCTACCTTGCGCCGTCGTTCTCGCCCGACAAGCCGCCCACGGGCGGCATTCAGGATTGTCATGACCCGATTCATCCGCTCGTCCGCTCCCGCCACGGCCACCGGCATGCGCATGCGCGCGTGGCCGGATGCGCAGCCACCGTCGATATCCGACCGGCCGACGCTGGTCGGCGTTCCCGCGCGCATCGTCTGCGCGGAGGGCCTGGCCGCTCAAGCCGTGACGCGCCACGGCGCCTGCGCGATCGACCTCGCGCGCACCGGCCCGCTGCCGGCCGGCGCCTGGGTGCTGGCATTCCGCGGCGCGGCGCGCGCGGTTATCGACGCCGAGCGCGCCCGCGACATCGACGTGGCGCTCGATGCGCTCGAAGCCATCGCCTGCGGCGAACTCGACGGCACGCACGCGTCGCCGGGTCTCGCGCACTATCTGACGCTCGTGAACCGGGGCGGCGCCCGCCGGCCCTTCCAGGACCGGTAAGCGCCGCGCGCCGGATCAGTTGCCCTGCGGCTGCCCGACCGGCGGCGTATATTGCGCGCCCGCGCCGTTGCTGGAATCGGAATCATCGTCGGGCGTGGGCGTCGGCGCGAGCGACGGTTCCTGCGGCGGATAAGGCGCCTGCTCCTGACGCGGCGGCTGCGATGGCTGCAACTGCTGCGATGGCTGCGCCTGCGCCGCCGAAGCGCCCGAGCTAACCGAAGAACCCGAAGCACTCGAAGCCCCCAGCACCGGCGGCTCGCCGAACATGCGCGCGATCTCGGGCGGCACCGGCGCCGCCGAGGCCCCCGAGGCCGCGCCCGCCTGCGCGACGCCGCTCGAAGGCGGCACCTCGGCGGGTTCGGGCGCTGGCGTAACGGCCGGCGCGCCCGGACGCTGCGCCGGGGCGCGGGCCGGCGCACGCGGCGCCTCGGCCGGCGTCTTCGAGGCGAACAGGCCGTCCATCCACGTCTTGAGCCGATCGCGGAAGGTCTCGAAGGGGCCCGGTGCGACTTCGGTGTCGAAGCGCGCACGCGGATCGACGACGCGCGCGCGCAACGCCCGCGAGAAGAAGTCGCCGACGATCGGCAGCGCGCTACGGGCGCCCTCGCTCTGCAGCGTGACGCGCCCGTCGTCGAAGCCCACCCACGCGCCCGCGACGAGCTGCGGGTCCATCAGGATGAACCAGCCGTCCGCGTTGTCCTGGGTCGTGCCGGTCTTGCCGGCCACGTCGGCACGAATGCCGAAGCGCGTGCGGATGCTCGAGCCCGTGCCGCGATTCACGACGTCGCGCATCGTGTCGAGCAGCGTGCGGTCCGCGGATGCGGAAAGCGCGCGCTCGGGCGAGGCACTCGCGAATTGCGCGAGCACATTGCCCTTGCTGTCCTCGATGCTCGTGACCATGCGCGGCTCCAGGTACTCGCCATCGTTCGCGATGGTGCTGTACGCCGACACCATCTCTTTGAGCGTGACCGGGCTCGTGCCGAGCGCGAGCGAGGGCACCGGTTTCAGCTCGCTGTCGCGCACGCCCATCGCGCGCGCGAGACGCGCGACTTTGTCGGGGCCTACCGCCTGCATGACCTGCGCCGTGATACGGTTGCGCGAGAACGCGAGCGCGTCGCGCAGCGTCATCGGCTTGTTGCTGGGCGGCACGTCGTCGTTGGGACGCCAGATCTCGCCGCCTTCGAGCGGCATTTCCACGGACCGGTCGATGATCGTATCGGTCGGCTTCGCGCCGTCCGCGAACGCGGCGCCATAGACGAACGCCTTGAACGTCGAACCCGGCTGACGCCGCGCCTGCTGCACGTGATCGAACGGCTCGCCGGCGAAGTCGCGGCTGCCCACCCATGCCTTGATCTGCCCGTTGCGCGGATCGATCGCGAGGAAGCCGGCCTGCACCGTGGTCTTGTCCTTGCACAGCGCGCGCATGAACGTGCGGTCGGCGGCGAGCTTCTTGAGCACGTCCTCGTCGCTTGCGCCCCCATCGCGAGCACTCTTGTAGTCCGGCGTCTCGCGCATGAAGGTCTTGAACAGATCGTTGCTCACGGTGCAACCGTTGCGCCCGCTCCACGTGCCATTCGCGATACCCTGCAACTGATTGGCTTGCAGCTTGAGCGCGGCGGTGGCCATCGTCTGCAGGCGCGAATCGATCGTTGTGTGAACAATGAGTCCATCGGAATAGATGTTGTAGTCGTTGCGGTCCGCCCATGCGATCAACCATTTGCGCAGCTGCTGCGCGAAATGCGGCGCGGGACCGGGCGGCTCGGTCTGCCGCTCGAAATCCAGACGCAGCGGCTTCTTCGAGAGCGTCGCGTATTGCGCGTCCGTGAGCTTGCCGTACTTCACCATCTGGCCGAGCACGGTGTTGCGCCGCGCGAGCGCGCGCTCGGGATTGATCACCGGGTTGTAGTAGGCGTTGCCCTTGAGCATGCCGGTGAGCGTCGCGCTTTGCAGCACGGTGAGCTGGTCCGCGGACACGCCGAAGTAGGTGCGCGCCGCCATCTCGATGCCGAACGCGTTGTAGAGGAACGGCACCGTGTTCAGATAGGTTTCGAGAATCTGCGGCTTGCTGTAGACGGCCTCGATCTTGAACGCGGTGATCGCCTCCTTGATCTTGCGCGTGAGCGTGGGCGCGCGGCCGATCTCGTCGGGATACAGATTGCGCGCGAGCTGCTGCGTGATGGTCGAGCCGCCCTGGCGGTCGCCCGAGAACGTATGCAGCGCCGCGCCGGCCGTGCGCTTGAAGTCGATGCCGTGATGCTCGTAGAAGCGGTGATCCTCGGTCGAGATCAGCGCATCGACCATGTGCGGCGAGATCTGCGAGAGCGGCACCCACTCGCGGTTCGAAGGCTTGAATTCGGCGAGCAGCTTGCCGTCGGCGGAAAGAATCTGCGCGGGCTGGTCCACGCGCGCCTTGCGGATGTCGCCGATGCTCGGCGTGAACGGAATCAGCACGAGCACGTAGAGCACGAGCGCCGCGGGTAGCGCGCCGATAGTGATGAGCAGGCCGCGCCGGGTGGGATGGCGCAGATGATGAAGGCCCTTGCCGAGCCACGGACGCACGAACGCGCAAACGCGCGACGTGAGGGGCTGCAGGCGGGAGGACCACTTCGCGGCTTGGGCGCGGATGAACGACACGGAACGCTTCACGCGGGCTTCAGGATCGGCTGGCAAAGGGTGCATCGTACCAAAACTGCCGCGCGCGCCGGCCATTGCGCCGAACCCGCAACGAAGCGCGCGCTCGCCGCCATTTATGACACGGCGATGAAATCTTTATTCCGGATCGAAGAAGAATCCTCTCCAGTCACAGCCGATTTTCCGGCGGCTGTCGATCCTTACACTCCTGACGCTGCTTGTCGGCTTGCCCGTGGGTCTGCGCCCGCGGCCAGCCCATTCCAGACGCCAAGAAAAAATCGCCTCAGGAGCTTTACACGTGAAAAAGAACATTCCCTCGACCGCCACGCTCGGCGCTGCAGTTGCCACCACCGTTACTGCCGCGCTCGGCCTCATCGGCGCCCTCGCCCCTGGCGCCGCGCACGCGCAAAGCTCGGTCACGCTTTACGGCCTGATCGACGCCGGCATCATGTACACGAACAACGTCGCGAACGGCAAGTCGGGCAGCGCGCTCTGGCAGGCGACGAGCGGCAACGTCAACGGCAGCCGCTTCGGCGTGCGCGGCAGCGAAGACCTCGGCGGCGGACTGCATGCCGTGTTCGTGCTCGAAAACGGCTTCAACGCGCAGAACGGCAAGCTCGGCCAGGACGGCCGCATGTTCGGCCGCCAGGCTTATGTGGGCCTCGCGAGCGACCCGCTCGGCACGCTCACGCTGGGCCGCCAGTACGACGAACTCGTCGACTTCGTCTCGCCGCTCTCGGCCACGGCGGGCACGTTCGGCGACACGGGCTTCGCGCATCCGTTCGACAACGACAACCTCAACCACTCGCTGCGCATCAGCAACGCCGCCAAGTACACGAGCAACAACTATGGCGGCTTCAAGTTCGGCGCGCTGTACGCGTTCTCGAACCAGCCCGACTTCGCCGCGAACCGCGTCTACAGCTTCGGCGCGAGCTACAACAACGGCCCGCTCGCCGTGGCCGCCGGCTATCTGCAGATGAACGGCACGCAAGGCGCGAACGCGAGCAGCCCCGGCTCGGTGGACCTCGCCGAGTCGACGGCCAACGGCAAGGGCGGCTTCTCGCTCGGCGCCGAGCGCCTGCGCTCGTACGGCGGCGGCCTGAACTATACGTTCGGCCCGGCCACGGCGGGCTTCGTGTTCACGCGCAGCGAGTACGCGGGCACGACCTCGTTCGGCTCGCAGGGCGGCGACATGAGCTTCAACAACTACGAAGTGAACGGCAAGTACCAGTTGAATCCGGCATGGAGCCTCGGCCTCGCCTATACCTTCACCGACGGTCACGTGGACCGCACGAGCTGGGGCGCCGATCCGAAGTGGCAGCAAGTGGACGCGCAGGCGGTGTATCGCCTCTCGAAGCGCACCGACCTCTACGCCGAAGCGATGTACCAGCACGCCACGGGCCACAACTACGTGGCGTTCATCAACACGGCGGGCGGCGCTTCGTCGACGGCGAACCAGGTCGTGGGCACGGTGGGGCTGCGCGCGCGCTTCTGACGCGCAACGCTAGACCAGCACGAGCGACAGCGCGATCGAAATCCACACCGCGCTCGCGCCCGCGAGAAAGGCGCGGCGCGCGAGCAGGAAGCGCGACTCGTCGCCGGGCTTCGCGGGCGAGGTGGCGAGCCACGGCACGCTGCCAAGACAGGCGAAGCCCGCGAGCGCGAGCACAACGATCACGCGGTCGCCGAGGCGCCACGGCGTGGGCTCATGCAGGCCCCAGTAGCCGAGAAAAATCATGCCGATGGAGAACATCGTCGATGCCGCCGAACTGAGCGCCACGACCGATCCGGTCGGAGATTGCATGGACTGCCTCCCCTCGCGCGAGACGCGCGTTGCGTGGGCCTGCTTTGTTGACTCGCCTGTAGAACACTCGCGGGCCATTATCGACGTGCGCGGCAGCAGCGGTAATGCGGGCGCCAGCGCCTGCAAACACCCAGCTCAGGCCGTGGGCCGCACCATCTGGAACATCTCGCCGATCTGTGCGTAGTCCGCGCGATAGCCCGCGCGCATGATGGGCTGCGCGGCGTGGGTGTCGAAGAGCCCTTCTTTCAGATACTGCTGCTGGATGTGCACGCCGACGACCTGGCCGAGCGCGAGCCAGTTGTCCATGGGCGAGCCGTCGAGCGCGGTGAGGCGCACGATCTGCAGCAGCTTGCATTCGAGCGCGGCCGGCGCCTCGGCCACGTGCGGCACCGCCACGTTGCGGCCCGGCGCGGGCGTGAGGCCGGAAAGCGCGAACTCGTCGACATCGGCGGCGACGGGCGCGGAGCTCTGGTTCATCTGCGCGGCCAACGGACGCGACGCGAGATTCCAGACGAACTCGCCCGTGGCCTCGATATTGGCGATGCTGTCCTTGCGGCCTTCGCTGCAAAAACCGATCATCGCCGGCGACGTGGCGAACGCGCCGAAGAAGCTATACGGGGCGAGGTTCAGCACGCCGTCGGGCGAGCGGCTCGAGATCCAGCCGATCAGGCGCGGCGCGACGATCGCCTTGAAGGGGTCGTGCGGCAGGCCGTGGCCGGCGGCGGGGTCGTAGAAGTAGGTGTCGGACATGGTGAACGGTGGGGGACTTGCGGCTCACACTATGACATGGGGCGGGGGAAAGTGCTGGGGAGTCCGGAGCGGTGCGATGCGCTGGAAGGAGTGTTTATCCACAGATTTTCTGGACAGCCCTGTGGGCAACACCGGGAAATCGAAGTCAGGTGTTTGATCCGAAAGGACTAAGCACTGGATACCGCATCGTAGGCTCGGCACGAACCCATATGACGGTAACGCTTCCCCAACGGACCTGAACCCCGCGCCACAAGGCTTTGCGATCCGCGTGCGGGGAAAAAAGTATTCCCCACGGCCCCACAAATATCATTCCCCTAACGTTTCCCATGGCGGGGACGGTCCTGTGTATTAGACAGGTGTCTTGTAAAACTTTCAAACGAGTGCCAGTCAGGGGGCACGCTGACAAGTCACTTGTACACGAAAAGCGCGTACAGCCCATCTGTTCACGCTGCGCTGCACACGAACCGGCACCCGTCATGGGGATTCCCCACGCTTCAGCATGAGAGGGTCATGCAGTCCTTCATGACCTCGGCCGCAGACACAAAATGCCACTGCCGGAATTCCGGGTCGTAGACGGCGGCATGCTGGCGATCACCGAGGCATAGCCGGACGCTGTTGCGTCGCTGATTCTCAACGCCTCCACCGCCCGCACCGAGAAGCCACGTTTCGCCCCTGATAGTTCGGGATTTCGCGAGATATCGACGAGTGCATCGAAAGGCGACGGGTAATAACGCAGCGCCGCCTGGCCGTCAAACATCGAACAGCCGTGGTAGCTGGTCTTGCCATCGCCCTCGTCAAAGGCAATGACCCAGGCAAGCGGGTCACGCTGACCCGTCTTGTTTAGTTCTACCATTTAATTTCCCTTCAGTTGGTTTCCGCGTTTGATGATAGGGCTACTGGGGAATCACAGGATGTGATTTCCTGCTGGGGCAATCAGTTGTCGTACACGACGTGTTCAACGCGAAGCCCTTCCGAGGTTTCAAGTATGTCTGCATGGGCGGAAATCTGACACCACATGACGTTCGGCGGCCAGTTCTCAGGTTGCGGCTTGGTCCGGTCTTCCACGGAGACGGTAACGGTGCCGTCACGCGGAGATACGCCAATAGGTTCGCCCATGTAATACAGCTCGTGATTCACCCGGTAATACCCTTGGCCGTAATACCGGAAGAAGTCATCCTTCAACGCAATCACCTTGCCATCAAGATAGACCGCACCACCTTTCCTGACGAGGGGGTAAAAGTCCAAGCCGACTCGTTCCTCAATTACTACATAGTGGTTCCGCTTGATATCGGCCTTGATATCCTCCTGGAGTGTGCTGGTCATCCGCTCCATTTTTCCGAAGTACGCAGTACGAATATCGGCAGGAATGCACGCAAAAGCTGACTGACTGGCAAGCACTCCAAAGCATGCTGCTGAAATCCACTTCTTCATCTTCATTGGTTTCCTCATCTTCATGAAAATCACACCCTGTGATTTTTCCGGCGCGCTCGTTGCCGAAGGCGCTGTTCTTCAGCCTTCATCGCCCGCTGGTAGGCTTCCATGCGCAACCACGCATCGGCAAACCGCACGTCCGGGCGCTTCCGGTTCGGGCTGATCCGCCACGGCCTGCCCTGCCTCTCGTACCAGCGCCACACTGCGGCTTCGCAGATCTCCTGCTCGGTGTCGGGACAGGTCCCGTCGATCACGTCTTCGAAGTGCAGCGCATGGGCAACGCTGTCCACCCAATGCATCCAGAGATCATCAGCGATAAAGCCCACCGTGAACCCCAACTGGATCAGCGGAAACTGCACCCATCGCGGATCGCCCAGGTCCTGGGCCGCAAACCATCCTACGATGTTCGTGTAGACGGCCAGCATGAACATGGCCGCCCACAGGAACCTGATAAAGGGTGGAACCAGCAGGATGCGGTTCTTGGGTGGCCGTCTCGGGGTCACGACGAACCTCCATGAAGCACTCGCCAGCATTCGTGCAGAAGCTGTTTGTGTCTGAAGTATCTGACGGCGAAGAATCCGGCACTGCCGACTATCGCCACGACAAGGCATGCGGTATCCAGTCCATTCCACCCTGGAGTCGTATCCAGCAGCCCCAGACCGAGCGTGAGCAGGCAGACAAACAGCACTTGCGCAAGGGGGACCATGGTGTATCCGTAGCTGTCCTTCCAGGGCAATTCCACTCCCTGCGGTTCCTTTAT
>NZ_CAJMZF010000043.1:0-74540 GCF_905220245.1 Paraburkholderia sp. J63
AATGTAATGTTTATGCACAAAAATGCTTGTAGGTATTTACCCCGAAATTACTGGTGGCGCGACGAATGACGGTCCTTGCCTAGCGGCTGGATTTCAGTGCAACGGAGCGGGCCATTTGCGGGTTCATCGTGGGCGTGAGAGAGGTCACGCTGGATGCGGACGAGTACATCAAGTTTGGGCCCGCGGTCGCACACATCCTTGGTCCGGCAAATCACGACGAGATGTCCGGCACGTTTTACGCGCGTTTCCTCGTGAAAGACACCGATGCCAGCGTCCTGTCTGCGCCAGGCTTACCGGCAGTTTGCCCTCGACACTGACGGCACCTTCGTCGATGACGCCACCGACTGGCTGCTCATGATGAAGTTTGCCGAAGTGAATGGGTCGGGCGGCGAATCCCGTCTGATGCATATTGACGACCGGGCAGAGCGGGACCAGTTCGTTGCAGATCCGCTTGGCGCCAAGCCGTTCGTCTACAAGGCTCCGGCTTCGGAAAACGTCGAACAGCGTATCGAGCGACCTGCCTTTTTCACTGCGAGTATCCGGGTATAACGTGGCAGACCTTGCAGGCATCGCATCGTTCTCTGGATTCTGGAAGATGCTGCGCAAAAATGGGCGATCCGGTCTGACCGAGGCGAAGAATTCGCTCTGGCGCGCGGAGTATCTTGAGTTGTGCTGAAAGTACTGTCCGGAGTTGAAACTCTCCACCCTTGAGCCTTATCCCGCGGGGCGTGCGTAGGCTGTGATGAAAGACGGCACGATGGTTCATGACTTCCTGATCCGTCGATCGACGCCAAATACGCACAAACGGGGAGGGCGTGGCAGCCTGACAACGGCGCAACGGCAAGCGTAGAGCTGTAGTGAAGGAACCCAAAAGGGCACGCGAGGCGTGCCTTCAGGCTAAGGGCCACCCCGGGCCTGTGGCATATCGCACGCTGTGCGCCGTTTGTTGATGCACAACTCATACCGGCACGGTGCATGCGAGCGGGGTGGCAGTCCTGTCCGCGCAATGCTGACAAGGCGTTTGCTGAAAGTCTCCGGAAAACTTATCGCAAGCCGTCTTCGCCCTTGATGTCGGCAGCAGCAAGCCCGCCAAGCCGCGCATGAATGCGGCCGCCGGTGGCCATTGCCAGTGCGAACGCGATTTCGTTTCGCTTCGGGCCATCCCATACCGTCAACTCGCAGGTACTGTAGTGGCTGCGAACGTACGATGCCTGGATGTGCCCGAGGGGGATCATCAGACGGGTGCCAAGGCCACCGACGGTTTTGGCGGCCGGTACCATCGCCTTCGGATTGCCGAGGGCTTCGCGCATCGCCCATCCGCCGGCCTCGTGCCACACCGCACCGTGTTCGATCTCACCGTCCTCGCCGACGATTGCCCCCTTACCGTAGGCCTCCACATTCTCGCGGCCGAGTTCGGCAACCAATCGCTCGGACAGCTCGCGACCCAGCTGGCGCAACTCCGCCATGAACGGAAGCAGATCCGCTTCAAATTTTCCGGCGAAGGGGTTGGCAACGATCGCGGTGGCCACGGCGATACGAAGCGGCTTATCGGCACGCGGGCCGCCTTCGTGCCAGGTCTCTTCCACATCCAGCTTGATCTTCCGCACGCTCACCAGGGACATCGCATTTCTCCAGGAAAAGGGGTTCGGGGTTCCCGACGCGGGACCGCACGAATGTCGTGCCGTCCCGCACTCAAAAATGACTTCTCAACATTATGCCTAAAAATTAGTTTTGTGCGTAAAATAAGTTCGAGCGAAATGACACTCCGCGCGAGGTGGCGAGTCCGAAGCTTCTGCGACGCAGCAGAACAGGCGGTCCGGCGTCGTTGCCTACGTTCAGGCGGGTAACCAAGAGGAAGAGACTGAATGAAACGCAATCTGATCGGTGGTGAGTGGGTAGAAGGCGCGTCGGTTCGCCTGAACATCAATCCTTCTGACATTGATGAGGTCGTGGGCGAGTATGCACAGGCGGATGCCAGTCAAACGCTCGATGCAATCGGGGCCGCGCGACACGCTCAGCGTTCGTGGGCGACTTCCGGTATTCAGGCGCGCGCGAACGCGCTTGAACAGATTGGGAGCGAGCTTCTTGCCAGGCAGCAGGACCTTGGTGCTCTTCTTTCCCGGGAAGAAGGCAAAACGCTCGCCGAGGGCGTGGCTGAGGTCGCCCGAGCCGGCCAGATTTTTCGCTTCTTCGCCGGCGAGGCCCTGAGGAGCGGTGGGGAAAAGCTGCCCTCGGTACGGGCTCAGGTTGACGTCGAAATCACGCGGGAACCCGTTGGGGTGGTGGGAATCATCACGCCGTGGAATTTCCCGATGGCAATTCCCGCCTGGAAAATCGCTCCTGCGCTTGCTTACGGAAACAGTGTTGTTTTCAAGCCCGCGGATCTCGTCCCGGGATCTGCGTGGGCGTTAGCGGACATCATCAGCCGTAGCGGAATTCCTGCCGGGGTCTTCAACCTTGTCATGGGCCGGGGAAGCATCGTCGGCAACGAGATTGTGAACTCTGCGGATATCCGGGCGTTGTCCTTTACAGGTTCGGTCGGAACGGGGCGGCACCTTGCCCAGATGGCAGCCATGAACTTCAAGAAGATCCAGCTTGAGATGGGGGGCAAGAATCCGCTTGTCATACTTGACGACGCTGATCTCGACATTGCGGTTGACTGCGCCATTCAAGGCGCGTTCTATTCGACGGGGCAACGCTGTACAGCGTCCTCGCGCTTCATCGTACAAAAGGGAATCTATGAGCGCTTCGTGGAACGCGTCGCCGAGGGTGTCCGCTCCCTGAGTGTGGGCCACGCGCTTGAGTCGACGACACAGATCGGCCCCGTCGTCGACGGAGATCAGCTCGATGCGGACCTGCAGTACATCGAGATCGGCAAGCAGGAGGGTGCGAAGCTCGTGTGTGGAGGCGAGCTGCTCGAACGTCGTACGCGGGGGCATTTTTTGGCGCCGGCTTTCTTCGCTGACGCCTCTGGCGAGATGCGCATTGCCCGCGAAGAAATTTTCGGCCCGGTCGCCTGCGCCGTTCCCGTTGGAACATATGAAGAAGCGCTCGAAGTTGCGAACGATAGCGAATTTGGACTCTCGGCTGGCATCTGCACCACGTCGCTAAAGTATGCCACGCACTTCAAGCGCCACATGCAGTGCGGCATGGCCATGGTGAACGTGCCGACCGCCGGGGTGGATTACCACGTCCCGTTCGGGGGCACGAAAGGGTCGAGCTATGGTTCGCGGGAGCAGGGACGGTACGCAGTCGAGTTTTTTACTACGGTGAAAACGGCTTACACCCAGGCGTAAGACGGCCTGGACCGCGCGCAGGCCTCACACAGGCTCCAGGAATTTGCTATCGAAAAATAAGTGCCATATAAATGTAGTGGGTGGAGAAAGCCAGATGGAGGCGAATAGGTCAGAAACCCTGAAGTTGAGGCTCATCTTGCACGCACGATATTTTTACGCATAAAATGGCCCAAGACCCGCACGAGCACCCACGATCATGGATTCGAACAAGACCACCAATGCAACAAGCGTGCCTCTGATTGATGTTGCCCTGTCACAAATGAAAACGGCCATCATTCGCTGCGAACTTGCGCCTGGATCACGTTTGAAGGTGGAGAGTCTCTCCAAAGCATACGGTCTGAGCAGTTCGCCGATTCGCGAAGCATTAAACCGGCTGACTCAGGATGGCATCGTCCAGGCAGCGGAGAATCGTGGATTCTGGGTCGCACCGATCTCAGTAGATGACTTCAGGGACATCAGCAGAATTCGTGTACTGCTTGAAACCGAGGCACTCGCTGACTCGATCGCCTATGGCGACGAAGAATGGGAGACTGGCGTACTCACTGCTTTCCACAGGCTAAGCATCGTCGAGAAAAAGATGGGAAGCGGTCCGGTGGCGCTCGACGATAACTGGTCAGATCGACATCGTGCTTTTCATATGGCCCTTCTGTCCGCCACGCCAAGTGGCCTGCTTGGCGGGATGGTGGGGTCACTCTTTGACCGCGCTGAACGATACCGTCGCTACTCGGCTTTGCATCGCTTAACCGGGCGAAATAAAAGCAATGAGCACGAGGTGTTAATGAAGGCCGCTATAGATCGCGACAAGGAAAAGGCAACGAGACTATTGCGCAGTCATATTGAAGGTACGCTTACTCGCGTTGTCGAAGCGCTTGAACGTCAGTCCGCATCGGTGCAATAGCTCGTTCCCGTAGTACTCCTCCGCCACAAGCAGGCTGGGATGCGATGCCAGCCAATCCTTTTCGTGACTTGTCCGTGTCCCGCAACATGTCGCGAGCGGGCATCTATTCGTCGCCACTTGACCCTTCGGTGTTGTGCATATCCAGTCCGGCCGTCGAAAAATAAGTAAGTCATCCAAACTAAAAGCGGTTTCCCCGGTGCTTGTTCACCGGGCTTTGTGCGCGATAATTGTCCTCATGCATATTTATTCGATCATTCACGTGATACGCAATTTGAACGCGAGCGGAGCGCAACGAACATGACAAGCAGACGAGTGGCAGTGATATCGGAGTTCGGAGATCCGTCCGTTCTCCGGATCGTGCAGGAAGACATTCCCGATCCAGCGGGTGACGAAGTGCAGATTCGCCAGTTAGCGATCGGCTTTAACTTCATCGACATCTATCAACGCAAGGGGGACTATCCGCTTCCCCTTCCCACGGGGCTTGGCTTCGAGGCGGTGGGTATTGTGGAGAAGATGGGAGGGAGCTTCGACGGCTTTAACCTGGGTGATCGGGTCGCCTACATGAATGCTGGCGTCGGTGCTTACGCAGACAGGCGCAATGTCGCAGCCGACAGACTGGTGCGGGTGCCGGACGCAATCGACAATGAGACAGCGGCCACAGTCTTCTTCAAGGGAATGACCGCGCAATATCTTCTTCGTCGCACTCATGCAGTTCAGCCTGGCGAACTCATCTTAGTGCATTCGGCGGCTGGGGGCGTGGGACAGGTTCTGTCGCGGTGGGCTACCGCCCTGGGTGCGCGCGTGGTGGGAGCGACAGGCTCGCCGCGCAAACGGCAGGCCGCGCTCGATGCAGGGTGCGTGGCAGTGGTGGACACAAGCCAAGAGGATTGGCCGGACGCGTTTCTCAAGGCGACAGATGGCGAAAAGGCACGTGTGGTTTACGATGCGGTTGGCAAGGACACGCTGGTTCGCTCGCTCGACTGTGCCGCGCCGTTCGGTCTCGTCGTGCTTTATGGGGCGTCCTCCGGCAAGGCGCCGGCCATTGATCCCGAATTGCTTAACAAAAAGGGCTGCCTCTTCCTGACCCGGCCGTCGGTCTTCCCGCACAATGTGGATCTCGCGCGATTCCGATCCAACGCGGCCGATCTTTTCGACGCTGTGACAAGAGGCCACGTCTCCGTTGAGGTAGGACAGCGATTCTCGTTAGATGATATCGCAGAGGCCCATCGTGCGGCGGAAGAGCGGCGAGCGAGCGGCGCGATCGTGATCCTCCCTTAGCATCCGGCAGTTTGCCCGTGCGAAGGCCAACCGGCGTGGAGTCCCGCTTCAGGACGTTGGGCGCCACGCCGACCGGACCGCCTCGCTAGTGAAGTTTGCTGCCGTGAGAATTCCCGTGTTCACCTATCCATTCTCTCCTTCCGCTAGCACCGGGGCCATCATTCCATTAGTTCGTATTCCTGATGTCATCCTTTGCGATAGTTTTTGGTCGGATTCACGAGAAGCGGGGATCGGAACTGGCCGGACTGCGGGAAACGCACATGATGCTGGACGCGTCTGGCTGAGTGATTGGCAGACTGGCCTTCGGTGATGATCCGCTCGACGCCTTCCAGGTCGGTCGCGGAACGGTCCATGCCTGCGACGACCGTGCCGCGCCGCATGACCACGATCCTGTCACAGACTTCGAAGACGTGATGCCGGCTATGCGTGATATAGACACAGGAATGCCCCTTTCGCCTGGCTTCACGGATGGAGCGCCGGACAGCGTAGGTTCAGGTCGCGAAGCGCACGGATATTGCCGAAGGACTTGAGGTGTTGCACCTGGCAACGGGAAGACTACAATTTATTACTGTCGCGCCCCGCGGCGACAAGTCGGTGTTCGCGTGCCTTCAATGGAGGTTCGTATGAGCTATCACCTGGAAGGTCGTCTGCTCGAAGTTTGCAACTGCAACGTGCTTTGCCCCTGCTGGATCGGCGAGGACCCGGACAACGGGACCTGCGACACCATTGTCGCCTGGCATATAGACAAGGGAACGGTCGACGGCGTCGATGTGAGCGGCAATACCATCGTAGCTGTCGCCCATGTACCCGGCAACATCCTGCAAGGCAACTGGACTGCCGCGATCTATGTCGGCGATCAAGCCTCAAAGGCGCAGGAAGAGGCGCTACTGAAGGTCTACACCGGCCAGGCCGGCGGACCGGTCGCCGACCTGGCCAAGCTCATTGGCCAGGTCGTATCCGTCGAGCGAGCACCGATTCGCTTCACTGTGGTCGCAGGCAAGGGCGAACTCGAGATCGGCACGAACTACTACGCCGAACTCGAGCCCTACCTCGGCGCGACCGGTGGCCAGACCATCCTGTCCGATACCGTGTTTTCGACAGTGCCTGGCGCCCCGGTGTTTGTCGGGAAGGCGCCGACCTATCGATCAAAGAACCCCGCTCTGGGCATCGATCTCGACATCAAGAACCACAACGCCCTGCAGAGCACGTTCGTCTTCGACGCATGAGCCCGATGGCTGGCCCAACGCCGTCCCGCGCCTCGTGCCATGTTCGCGTGTTCCTGCCGCTGTTGACTGCGCTGATTGCGCTCGCGTGGGTGGCGTTGTGGGCGTGGGCGCGCAGTCCGTATGGGCGCTATATCGAACACGGTGACTGGACAGCGTCGGGACCGGCGGCATTTCTGTGCCGGGCAGTTCCCGCAGCCGACGTGGTCGTGCCGGTGGTGCTCTACGCTGTCGCATGGATCCTCATGACAGCGGCCATGATGCTGCCCACCACCTTGCCGTTGTTCAATTCCTTCGACCGGTTGACGGCGGGGCGCCCTGACCATGGGTGCCTTCTTATGCTGCTTGGTCTGGGCTACATGACGGTGTGGGGCGCCTTCGGGCTTCTGGCGCATGCGCTTCACAGATCAGCGCTGTCCCTGCTCGCCAGCGTACCCGCCCTGGCCTGGCATGGCTGGCTGATCGGCGTCGCAGTCGTTGCGCTGGCGGGCGCCTTTCAGTTCAGCAAGCTCAAGTACCGGTGCCTTGAAAAGTGCCGCACACCCTTGAGCTTCGTCATCGAGCACTGGCATGGGCACGCGCAGGCCCGTAACGCTTTCGTGCTCGGCGCGCGGCACGGCCTGTTCTGCGTCGGCTGCTGCTGGGCGTTGATGCTATTGATGTTCGCGCTTGGTGCCGGCAGTCTCGGCTGGATGCTCCTGCTTGCTGCCGTGATGGCGATCGAAAAGAACGTTCCCTGGGGCAAGCGTCTCAGCGCGCCGCTTGGTGTGGCGCTTTTGTCGTGGGCAGTCATTCTGGTATGGACCCATGCATGAAGCGCGCGGTAGCCTGTTCACCTTGCGGACGACCCTCCTCACTGCCGTGGCGATGCTCGCCTTCGCGGCGAATTCGCTGCTGTGCCGGCTTGCGCTACAGCGCGAGGAAATTGATCCGTTCAGCTTCGCCGGCACCAGGCTGGTTTCGGGAGCGATCATGCTCGCCGTCATCGTGCGGTTCAGGTCAGAACGCCCCGCGCCCGGGCATGCCGACTGGCTCGCCGCTGCCATGCTGTTTGCTTACGTCGCCTTCTTCTCCTGCGCGTATCTCACCTTGTCCGCAGGCACAGGCGCATTGATTCTTTTCGGCGCTGTTCAACTGACAATGTTCAGCGTAGGTTTGCGCTCCGGCGAGAAGTTCGGATCGCTCGCGTGGCTCGGTCTTGCGCTGGCAGTCGCAGGGCTTGTCTACCTGGTGTCGCCAGGTATCACGGCACCACCGCTCGTCGGCGCGACGTTGATGGCGACCGCGGGCGTCGCATGGGGCGTGTACTCGTTGCGCGGCCGCGGAGTGGCCGATCCGCTTGCAGCAACGGCGGGAAACTTCGCGCGGGCGGCCCCGCTTGCCGTCCTGCTTGGCGTGCTGTGCATCACCAACGGCCGCGCCCACGCGAATGTGGCCGGGGTCGCCCTGGCGATTGCGTCCGGCGCGCTCACGTCCGGCATCGGGTATGTCATCTGGTATGCGGCGCTGGGCAGGCTTACGGCCATGCGAGCGGCCACGGTACAGTTGTCGGTGCCGATGATCGCTGCATTTGGCGGGGTGGGATTCCTGTCGGAGTCGATTACACCGCGCCTGGCTGCGGCTACCGCTGCGATCCTTGGCGGTATCGCAATGGTGCTTACCAGTAAGTCGCGTACGTAGCTTTACCCATGCCGGCGAACCGTGTTTTCGATCGCGCATGACTGGCCGCCGACATATGAGTTGCATCACAACGTTTTGCTGCGAACGGAAACAGTCGTTTTGACCCTTTATGTGCGCCGCGTCATGGGTTTCGTGTCAACCACGAATGTCTTGATAGCGCCCAAATGAGTGCCATATAGTACGTAATACTAATTGTAGAAAATGATGTCATAAAGGGCGCGAGCGGCAGGCTAGTGAAAGAACTCTTTGAGCTGTGAGAGCTTGTCAGGTATACGGTTTCGCAGGATGCTGACCACCAGATTCTGGGAGGACTGCAGGTGTATGCCATTGCTCCGTTCCAGGCGACCAGACGCGAGGCGGCCGCGCAACGGCTGAAACTCATCCAGATAAGGCTCATTTCAGAAGCGATCCACGTTGTGGCCGCACTGGGAATTGCCGATTTACTCGCCGATGGGCCAAAAAGCGTCGAGCAACTCGCCCGCGCGGCGGGCGCCAGCGCGCAGTCTCTTGCGCGTACGATGCGGGCACTGACGAGCTTGGGTGTCTTCTCAGAAGAGATGCCGGATTGCTTTACGGTGGGACCGCTGGGCGAATTTTTCCAGCGTGGTGCGGAGGGATCGTTGCACGCCGCGGCTCTATTCTTCGATGGAGAAGACGCGGCGGGCGTCGTCGAGCTTTTCGAGCACTGTGTCAAAACAGGTGAAAGCGCGACTCAAAACTATCCGGGACGTCCAGCTGTTTCGATTGGCTGCAGCAGAACCCTCGGCGGACGAAAGTGTTCAACGCCACGATGACAGCATTTTCGGCTCTTCATATGACCGGGGTGCTGGATGCGTATGACTTTTCCCCAGCGACCGAAATTGTCGACGTGGGTGGCGGACATGGAAGGATCATAGCTGGCATCCTGAAGCGCAACCCGGACATGCACGGCAAACTGTTCGATCTGCCTCACGCCTTCGCGGGCGGTCAAAGCACCCTTGCACAAGCTGGACCCAGATGCGCACGTGATTTCTTGCGACTCTCGAACGCGCAAACGTCGCGACACGCATGGGGTTGAGGTTGCGCGCGGCGTACGCCGCCGCAGGTTTGCCGGATCCCGAGCTGCGGCTGGAAAGTGCAGTTGGGGGTGAAGAAATCGCGTGGGCGTGGGCCAATGTGATCTGCGGGGTTCTCCCGCTGATGGAGCAGTTCGGTATCGCGACGGCCGCTGCGCGTACGCCGATGGCCAGCTCGTGCCTGCGCTGCGTGAGACAGGCCGTTTCGTAGACCAGGAACTATTTACGCCGTAGGACAACGCTCACCATCGTCGCCAAATCCATCAGGTGCTTGTTCAGTGATCTTGCGCTGCCGCTCAAGAATGTCGGGTGATCGTGGGCGCCTCTGCTGGTTCGACCCTGTTGCTCCGAACCTGGTCGGATGAGTTCACGCGACAGGACGGTGTTCGGCGAGTCACCTTTTGCGGGAGCCGGCGGGATACCGTGCGGGCGACTCTTACGCGCTCGACGAGCGCTACAGGCAACTGGAGGCGATGTGGCCGCGTGCGCATCATGTCCAGTCATGCAGGGGCAAATCCTGAACTTTGGGGGTCCTTTGTTGCCGAAATGCGACGCTAATGTCAAAGGGTCGTGATGGAATTCGGCGTAGGTTTTGGCGTAGCTTTTGTAAGCGAATCGTCACGCTTTCTGGCATGGACCAGTTCACCTGCCGGTCTTGGTGTTTTCCGCACAGGATCTCGCTTCCGAAAGAACAGAATTGTCGATGCCATTTCGGCATCAGTCACTCGCACGTTTGCACGAGTCAATTACTCAACGATATACGCCTGGTCAAGCGGCAAGAGCGCGCTTGGTAAAGGTAGGAATGCTTATCGAAAAAGCTGTTGGATTGCACGCTCAATTCGGATCCGCATGCGATTAGCCGACGCAAGCCACGCAGGCGTGACGCCAGCAAGCACGACCCAGGGTTTTCGCGAATGCGCTTTTAATTGACACCCGTATCAAATATGCTACATTTCCATCAAATTTGATAGGGTATCAAATATCCGGCCGCGCTACCGGGACAGAAGACGGCCGGTCGTTTTGTCGCGTGGGCGAGTTACCGGGTTCGTGCCGCGTGGAAGATGAGCCCACGTTGCGTTCTCGTTAGCTTTGGATTCCTACATAAATAAAAACTCAAACGGAAGCAGGTCGAGACATGGAGATCGGGATGAACCGTTGTGTGCGATGGCAAGTGGGCTTGGCGCTATCGACAGCCGCACTGGCGGCATGGTCGACGAACGCCTTGGCGACGGATGGCGCGTATTTCACGGGAAATGGCGCTTATTCGTCCGGTATGGGCGGCGCGGCGATTGCGTTTGTCCAGGATGTGGCCTCGGCCGTGGACAACCCGGCCGGGCTGGCGGAATTGGGCTCGCGAGTCGATCTCTATGGTATCGCCTTGCCGGTGTCCGCCAATGCCACGTTCGGCTCACCGGACAATCATCTGTATTCGCGCAAGGTCGTTGTCTCGCCGGGATTCGGCTTCAACTACCAGATCGCGCCGCAATGGACCTTCGGTGTGGCGATGACGGGCGCAGGAGCCGCATCGAATTACGGGCGTCCCGTCCTGCCGGTTCCCGGCGCCGGCGACGCCAAGGCCAGTCTCATCGTCGTCAACACGAGTCCCACGATCACGTACAAGCCGTTGCCCTATCTGTCGATCGGTGCGTCGCTCGTGATCGGCGTCGAGCAATTGCGTCTGAATGGTGTGCTCGCCCCGGGGGCGGACGGCGCGCTGGAACCGGTGCCCAGTCACGGCAATTCGGAAGCGATGGGCATCGGCGCGGGAATGGGCGTGCTCTGGACGCCCATTCCGATGGTCTCGCTCGGCGCGTCCTGGTTCAGCAAGACCTGGTTCACGCCGCTTTCAGGCTACAGGGACGACGTGCTCGCACCGAGCAATGGCCACATCGACAGCCCGTCCAGATACGGCGCGGGCGTTGCCATACGGCCGCTGCCGGGGTTGACGGTGGCGCTCGACTATCTGCGTATCGAATGGGCCAGTGCCGCGGGGTACAACACTGCGAGTACATGGGGCTATCGCAGCCAGAACGTGGGCCGTGTTGGCGTCTCGTACGATATCAACCAGAAATGGACGGTCCGTGCCGGTTATAGCTTTGCCAACAACAACGTAGATTCCAGCCATACCCTGGCAAACCTGTATGGACCCGGCATCAGTCCCCGCGCGGTAACGGTCGGCGCAACCTACGCCTTCGATAAAAACAATCTCTTGACCGCGGCCTTTGAGTACGACATTCCGACGACGATCATCGGCACTGGCCCAAGTACCGGTGTGAACATTCACGCCAGCTATCAGGGCTACACGATCGGGTACACGCACAAGTTCTAGCGCGCACAGATTCCGGCGATCGCGGGACGTGGCGCGCGACGTCGGAGCCATAAAAAATATGGCCGGTTCGCGCTCGCCGAAGCCGGTCGGAAGACACCGGAGGCCGCCGTGCGTGATTTCCGGTGTCGCGTCATGAGCGACGCGTTTTACGCGGAGGAGGCGCGTCGGAGGGCGAGTTCGCCAGCCACGTCTCGAATCCGTCCAGCATCAGTTGCAGGCCGGCCTCGAGTCTTCTTTCACTGTCGATCTTCGCAAACGGCCCCACCAGAAACGCCGCTCCAGGCACATCCTTGCGATCGAACCTGGAGACGTATCCGGTGATGAAGTCCTTGTGCTCGCCGGGAGCCTGCCGATTGGCCAGTTCGACGCTGATGCTCGTTACGAACATCATGGTCAGGTCGTAGGCGAGTGCGGCTTGCGTGGGGGTAAAGCCAGCGTGCTCGAGAATCCGGCCGAGATGGTCGAAGTAGGCAAGCCCGTAGTCGGTCTCTCCCGGCTGGACGCGCTGGAACAGCCGGAACCGGTTTTGCGTCGCGATATAGTTGGCAACGCCCGGCCAGCGCGCGAGCGTTTTCAGCGTCGAGCGGCACACCCCTTCGAGGTCGGCGCGCCAGTCGCCGGTGACCGGCGGCAGCGCCATCACGCGTTCCTGGAAAGCGGCGTTCAGCACCGCGCTGAGCAAATCGTCCTTGCTGCCGACGTAGTAGTGAACCAGTCCTGGCGCCACCCCCATTTCCCGGGCGACGCGAACCATCGACACTTCGGAGATCGACTCCTTTTGCGCGAGCTCGATCGCGCGCCGGATCACGGCGTCGCGCGAAAGGTCGGCCCCCGGCGCGTCGCTTTTTGGCCGCCTGCCGGCGCGGCGCGGTGCTGGCGGGCTCGTTTCTTCCGGGGCAATTTTGGCTGGCTTCATAGAACAGGGTAAACGATAGGGCTCGTTCCACACGTTTAATTTGACAGGGTCTCAACTCTAGCACTATTCTCTGCTCATGGAAATTTGAGACGGCATCAATTCCTGTTAATTGAGATAGTCTCAAATATAAGCGGATGAGCCTGCAACGGGATGGAAACACGGAGTGCCCATGAAACAACAGAGTTCGAACGGAAAGGTCGCGGTAACGGCCGGGCTGCGGGGAGCGTCGTGGACGCCCGCCCGCATGCAGGCGCCTTATACGACCACGCCGTTCCCTTTGACCACGCAGGACGGCCAGGCGACGCTTGGGGTGCTCTTTTCCCGCGCACCCGGACGAAAGGTCGTATTCGTCATGCATCCGCGCGAGTTCGTGATGACGCACTACCTCGTGCCCGAAGTGCTGGATGCGGGATGGGCATGCTGGGTTCAGGCGCCGCGCTCGATCGGCAGCGACCTGCGGCTCGAACACGAGATCGCGCTGCACGACGTGGCCGCCGGCATGCGGCAGCTTCGCGAACTCGGGTTCGAGACGATCGTGCTGCTCGGGAACTCCGGTGGTGCGGGGCTGTTTGCTTTCTACAACCAGCAATCGTTGCTGCCCGCGGATCAGCGCATTCGCCGCACGCCGGGCGGTCGTCCCACGGGCCTCGATACCGCGGTCATGCCGACGGCGGACGGCATCGCCTTCGTCTCTCCGCATCCGGGGCAGGGCGTATTGCTGATGAATGCGCTGGACCCGGCCGTGACCGACGAGTCGGATCCTGACTCGTGCGATGCCGAACTCGATCCATTCAGTAGTTCGAACGGTTTTCGCCGGCCGCCCGAGTCGTCGAGCTATGCCCCCGGATTCGTCGAACGCTACCGGCATGCGCAGCGCGAGCGCGTTGCACGACTCGACCAGCGTGCTCGCGAATTGATCGATCGGCGGCAGTCGGCGCGCGCCCGATTGAAGGAGGCGCCCACACGGGTCGACAAGCAACTCGCGAGTCACGGTCCGATACTGACGGTATGGCGTACCGATGCGGATCTCCGATGCTGGGACACGTCGCTCGACCCATCCGATCGTCTCGTCGGCTCGCTCTGGGGCGCGGACCCGTTGGTTTCGAACCTCGGCAGCGTCGGCTTTGGCCGGATCGTGACGCCGGAGTCGTGGCTGTCGACCTGGTCCGGGCTGTCGTCGAATGCCTCCATGGAAAAGTGTGCGAAGTCGATCGTACAGCCGACGCTGCTGATCGAATACACGGGCGACAACTGCGTGTTCCCCGGCGACGTCGACGCCATGTTCGCGTCGTTCGTGACAGCGGACAAGGAGCGCCACCGCGTGCGGGGCAACCACCACGGATTGCCGATCGACGAAGGCGAGACGCCAGGCCAGGTGCTCGCGGGCCGGCATCTTCAGGCCTGGCTCAACGCGAAATTTCGGTAAGTCATCAAAGAAACCATTGGAGACGGTAAAGATGGACTCGGTAGGTAACGATCAAGGAAAGCGTAGCGCCGACGCACTCGCTTCATCTGGCAAGGCTGCTGCTGCGTCGATATCGTCCGGTCGTCCGGCGCGCGTGCTCGATCCGATTCCGGGTGTCGTTTATCCGGCTCAGGCGGATCTGGACCGCTATGTTGCCGAAGGCGCGCTCGGATTCGAAACGCTTGCGGACGGCTTTCGCAAGATTGCCGCGCGCTATCCCGGCAATGTCGCTTTGCTGGGTCCTGGGCTGCGCATGACCTATGCCGAACTCGATTCGAAATCGACACGGCTCGGCGCCGCATTGCTGGCGCAAGGGCTCGAACCGCTCGATCGGGTCGTGTTCCAGCTGGGCAACAGCGCCCAGCTCGTCATCATGTTTCTCGCCTGCTTGAAGGCCGGGCTCATTCCGATCTGTACGCTGGCCGCGCATCGCGAACACGAGATCGGTTATCTGGCGAATCTGGCCGACGCGAAGCTTCATTTCGTCCAGGGCGACGATCCGAAGTTCGATGACATCGCGTTCGCGAGAGAGATGCAGCAGCGCGCGCCGACCTTGAAGCTGATCTTGCAGGCGCGCGGCGAGCCGCGAGAGGGCGTGCTTCACCTCGACCATCTGGTCGAATCGATCGGCGACGAAGCGGCTGCGGCGCGGCTCGCCGAAGTCACGCTGGACCCGTTCCAGGTGGCGGTATTCCAGCTCTCCGGCGGTACGACCGGCGTGCCGAAGATCATCCCGCGATTCAACAACGAGTATCTGTACAACATGCGCGCCTGTGCGCAATGGCTCGACTATCGACCGAGCGACGTGCTGTTCATGCCGCAGCCGATGGTGCACAACCTGAACATGGGCTGTTGCTTCGGGCCGTTCCTGATGACGGGCGGAACGGTCACGGTCGCGCCCGATCTCTCGCCCGAGACGCTGATTTCGCTGATCGAGACGACGCGCCCGACGTGGCTGATGCTCGGTGGTCCGATCATCGCGCGTATCGAGACGGCGATCCAGTCGGGGCGTATCGACTTTTCGAATGCGCGAGGCATCATCGCCGCGAACAGCGCGCCGAAGCTGCGTGCATTGCTGGGCGTGCCCGTTTATCACATCTTCGGCATTACCGAGGGCGTGATCATGTTCACGCATCCGGACGATTCGCAAGAAGCGCTCGATACGACCAACGGCCGGCCCGTCAGTCCGTGGGACAGCATCCGCATTCTCGGACCGGGTACTGAGGAGTCCGTCAAGTTCGGCGAGATCGGCGAGCCGGCATTCAAGGGGCCGTACACGATTCATGGCTATTTCAAGGCAGAAGAGCGCAACAGGGAAACCTTCACGAGCGATGGCTTCTATCGATCAGGTGACCTGATGGAGGAGCGCCTGATCGACGGCAAGCGCTATTTCGTGTTCCGCGGCCGCTTCAAGGACCTCGTGAGCCGGGGCGGCGAAAAGATCAATTGCGAAGAGGTCGAAATGGCCGTCGCCGGACATCCGTCGGTCGCGCAGGTGGTTGCCGTGCCGTATCCCGATCCAGTGTTCGACGAACGTCTGTGCGCCGTGCTGATCTTGCGCGAAGGGCACGCCGAGCCGTCCCTCGCCGAGCTGCGCGCTTACCTGAAGGACTACGGCCTCGCGAAATTCAAGTGGCCTGAACGCATCGAAGTGGTCGACACGTTCCCCCTGACCGCATCAGGCAAGCTCAGCCGGCAGTCGCTGCGCGAAATGGTGGCGCAGCACGTGCTCGGCGCATCGAACGCTTCGTGAACCTGATTGATCCATTACTGGAGAACACTGTGACATCGACTCAACCGGTTCTGAAGGGCGTCCATCATACGGCGCGTCCCACCTGGAAACTGCGGGAAACCGTCGAGTTCTATCGCGACAAGCTCGGCCTGCCACTTGTCCATGCGATTTCGGCGCGCGGCTGGGGGCCGGCGAACCATCCCGACTTTCTTCACTTCTTCTTCGAAAGCGGGAAGGGCAGCACCATCGCATTCTTCTACTACATCGATACGGAGCAGCCCGATTACACGCGCCCCGTCGACGATTATCGCTTCGAGGCGACGCATACCGCATGGTCCGTCGATACGTATGACGAACTGATCGAATGGCGCGACCGGCTCGAAGCCCACAATATTCCGCTGATCTACCAGATCCGCCACGAGCTGATCGAGTCGATCTATTTCAGCGATCCTAACGGTTACTACCTGGAAATCACGCTTCAGCAACGTCCGATGAATCGCCTCGACGCCGACGATGCAACGCGAACTCTCGACGCCGCGATGAAGGCCGAAGACGCGATGCTCGCGGGCACGGGCGAATTCAAGTCGATCGACCAGGTGTGGCGTGACAAGGCACGCGGGATTGGCGAAGCGAACGGCGAGAACGAAGGCACGGAAGCGGTGCTCTACGTGCTCGACGTGCCCGAGTTCGAGCCGCTCGTCGCGGCCAGCAAGGACAACTCGCGGTATCACGTCGACGGACCGATCAACGGCTACTGGAAGATCTGCTCGCCGGACGCGATCGTCTTCGAACGCAAGGCGCTCGGCTTCGTGCCAGCGCTCTGGAACGCGTCTCTCACGGGCGGCTTCGACGGCGACGTCAGGACGTTCGATCGCTACAAGCTGGAAATCACGCCTCGGGGGCAGCAATGAAGGTCGCAATCGTAGGCGGTGGACCGTCGGGGCTGTATCTCGGGCTCTTGCTGAAACGCAGCCAGCCTGGCTGGCAAGTCGACGTGATCGAACAGAACCAGGCCGACGCGACGTTTGGATTCGGCGTCGTGCTGGCCGACACCGGGATGCTGCAATTGCGCGATGCGGATGAGCATTCGTATAACGCGCTTTGCGACGCGATGCACTATAACGACCGCCAGATCATCGTCCAGCGGGAAAAGCCGATCGAAGTCAAGCTGAACGTGAAGGGCGGCGCAATTCCGCGTCTCGCGTTGCTGCGCATCTTGCAGCAGGAAGCGGAAGTGGCCGGCGTCCGGATTCATTTCGGATACCGTATCGAAACGACGCTGGACCTCGCTTCGTTCGGTCTCGACGATGCGGACGTCGTGGTCGGCGCCGACGGCATCAATTCCGTTGTGCGCCGCCAGTATCCCGACGCCTTCGGCACGACGCACCGGTCGCTGAGCAATCATTTCGCATGGTACGGCACGAAGCGTGTCTTCGACGCACCGGCGCTCGTCTTCAGGAAGTTCAACGGCGGCCATTTCGTTGCGCACTACTACGCATATTGCGATGACATGAGTACGTTCGTTGCGGAATGCGATGACGCAACGTGGGACCGGCTCGATCTGGGCTCGATGACCGACGACGATCGCCAGCATCTGTTCGAGAAGATTTTCGAGCCCGAGCTGGGCGGCCTGCCCCTCATCTCGAACAAGTCGAGCTGGCGGCAGTTTCCGGTCATTCGCAATGCGCGCTGGACGTCCGGGCGCCACGTGCTGATTGGCGATGCGCTTGCCAGTGCGCACTTCTCGATTGGCTCGGGCACGCGTATCGCGATGGCCGATGCGATTGCGCTCGCCCGTGCGCTGCTCTCGTGCGACGGCGACGCGGCGCGCGGCCTCGCGGCATTCGAAGCGGACCACAAGCCGCAGAAGAACAAGCTGATCGATGCATCCGAGCGCTCGTACCTCTGGTACGAAGACATCGCCGAGTGGATGGACAACTACACGCCGGAAGAATTCGTCTACCAGTTCATGACGCGCACGGGCCGTATCGACGATGCGCGTCTGCGCAGCGAGTTTCCCGAGCTGGTGCAGCGGCTCGCCGGAAACGTGGGGGCGCTATGAACGAAAGCTCGGAAATCGTCGTGTCCGACCTGCCGTTCACGGTGCGACGCACCGCGCGCTGGTCCGACTGCGATCCGGCCGGCGTCGTGTTTGCCGGTCGTTACACCGACTACCTGCTTGAGGCCGTCATGTACTTCATGCGACGGATCGGATACGGGGGCAACGGGCAAGCGGGGCGCGAGAGCGAGGTCGGCCTGCCGTGCAAGCACCTGAGCCTGACGTTTCACGCTTCGCTATACCCCGAGGACGTCGTCGATATCCGCGTCGAAGTGGGCGAGATCCGTACGCATACCTTCGATCTGATTGCGCGTGCGTATCTGCCGGACGGCCGGTTGGCGTTCGAAGGGCAGTTCACGCCTATCGCCATTCGCGGCGACGCGCGCACAAGCACCGATATCCCGACCGCGCTGCGCGAAGCGCTCCAACCTTATCTGCTTGCCAGGGAAGAGGCATGACTGAAAAAACCTATCGAATCGGCCAGATCGTCCCGAGCTCGAACACGACGATGGAAACCGAAATTCCGGCGATGCTTCGCGCCCGCGAAAGCATCCGCCCCGAGCGCTTCACGTTCCATAGCAGCCGGATGCGCATGCACAAGGTGACGCGCGAGGAGCTCGAGGCGATGAATCGCGAAGGCCTGCGCTGCGCGGCCGAACTGGCGGATGCGCGCGTCGACGTGATGAGCACTGCCTGCCTCGTTGCGATCATGGCGATGGGCAAGGGCTATCACCGCGAGGTCGAGCGCGATCTGGGCGCCGTGGCCCGCGAGAACCATTGCCACGCGCCGGTCATGACCTCGGCCGGTGCGCTCGTGGAAGGGCTCAAGATCATGGGCGCGAAGAAAGTGTCGCTGCTCGCGCCGTATATGCGTTCGCTTTGCGATCTCGTTGTCGAATACATCGAAAGCGAGGGTATCGAAGTCGTCGACTCGATGGCGTTTGAAATTCCGGACAACCTCGAAGTCGGACGCCGCGATTCAGCCCGGCTGGTCGAAGACGTGAAAAAGCTGAACACGGCGAATGCCGATGTGGTCGTTCTGTCTGCCTGCGTTCAGATGCAGTCGCTGCCATCGATTCAGATCGTCGAGGACCAACTGGGCATTCCCGTGACGTCCACGTCGGTTTGCACGACGCGGCGCATGCTCGACCACCTCGGTCTTGAACCGGTCGTGCCAAACGCCGGTGCGCTGCTCAGCGGCAGGTATCGCTAGCACACCGGCCGCCTTTCCAGCCATGAATGACACGCGAATGAATAGTAATCCTATGGATATGGAGATCGGGAAATGAGAGAGGCAGTCATCGTATCGACGGCCAGAACGCCCATCGGCAGGGCTTCTCGCGGCGCGTTCAATCATACGAAATCGCCGAGCCTGATGGGCCATGCGATCCGTCATGCCGTGAGCCGCTCGGGCATCGATCCCGGCCGCGTCGACGACGTCATCGTCGGGACCGTGCTTGCGGCCGGCACCGCGGGGTCCAACATCGCGCGCAACGCCGCTTTCGCGTCCGGTCTGCCGCACACGGTGGCCGCGCAATCGATCGATCGCCAATGCGCGTCGGGTCTCATGGCGATTGCGACGGGTGCCAAGCAGATCGTCGTCGATGGAATGGACGTGGTCGTGGCGGGCGGTCAGGAAAACATCTCGGCGGTGCAGGCGCGCTACTACGACTGGGTCTATGCGGAAAAGGACGCCGAGGTGCTGCGTTTCGCGCCGCATGCCTATATGCCGATGCTCGAAACGGCCGAATTCGTTTCCAGAAAATACGGCATCACGCGCGAGCAGCAGGACGCCTATGCGCTGATGTCCCAGCAGCGCACGGCATGCGCCCAGCGCGATGGTCTGTTCGACGCGGAAATCGCGCCGATCACCGTCACCACGCTGGTCACGGACAAGCTGACCGGCGCGAGAGAAGAGCGGGTGCTCACCGTGTCCCGTGACGAAGGCAATCGTCCGGAGACCACGCTCGCAGGCCTTGCGTCCTTGCGCCCCGTCGCCGATGGCGGCGTCGTGACCGCAGGCAACGCGAGCCAGCTTTCGGACGGCGCAAGCGCGTGCGTGCTCATGGATGCGCGTTCTGCGGAGCGTGCCGGGCTCGCGCCATTGGGCGTCTATCGCGGGATGGCGGTGGCGGGCACGGCGCCCGAGGAGATGGGCATCGGGCCGGTCTACGCGATTCCGAAGTTGCTCAAGCAGCACGGGCTTGCGATCGACGACGTCGGGCTCTGGGAGTTGAACGAGGCGTTCGCATGCCAGGTGCTCTATTGCCGCGACCAGCTCGGCATCGATCCCGACCGCTACAACGTGAACGGTGGCGCGATTTCCATTGGCCATCCGTACGGCATGACCGGATCGCGCCTCGTGGGGCACGCGCTGCTGGAGGGGCGTCGTCGCGGGGTGAAGCATGTCGTGGTCGCGATGTGCGTTGGGGGCGGGATGGGGGCCGCGGCGCTGTTCGACGTGTGCTGAGCCCGGACCTGTGGGCTGTGGTTGCGCATGAGGCGGTGACCGGCGCAATCGGTCCCGGCCAATTCCTGTATCAATGATGGAGACGGAGTCATGGAAAGCGATACGGCGATGAGCGACGCGCCAGTCGATTCATCGGCGCTCGATGTGGTTAGCGCAACGGTGGTCGTTCTCGGCTGCGCCGTTGGCATGCTGGTGGGGTTTTCCGCGTCGTATTTCAGCACGTTGTCGGTCTTTCTCAAGCCTGTTTCCGCGGCATTCGGTTGGGGCCGCGGCGAGGCGTCCGCGATCGCGAGCCTCGCGCAACTAGGTCTTGCTTTAGGCGCACCCGTCACCGGGCGCCTGATCGAACACTTCGGTGTGCGATGTGTCGCGTTGACCTCGACCGTGTTGTTCGGAGCCGGATTGTTCGCGTTGTCGATGTCGCCGGGCAGCATCGTGATGTTCGGCGGCTTGACGCTGCTGCTTGGATTCATGGCGGTGGGAACGACGCCCGCCGGTTATCTGAGCGCGCTGCCGAAATACTTCGACAAGCGGCTCGGCCTGGCGATGGGCGTCGCGATGATCGGCCTCGGTTGCGGAAACGCGTTGATGCCCTTGCTCGTGCAGCGCTGGATTGGCGAGGGCGGGTGGCAGTCGGCATACCGGCATGTGTCGCTCGCGGTGCTGGTCGGCGGCGTTGCGACTTTCCTGATGCTGTCGGGCGCTGGACGCGCGACGCGCCCAGTGACAGCGGACCGTCGCGCGGCGCGGGAGGCTTCGACGGTTCACGAACGTGCGTGGCCGATGATCCGCACGTGGCGATTCTGCACGCTGATCGTGGTGTTCTTCGTCGTGTCGTGCGCGGGATTGGCCGCGATTGTCCATATAGTGCCGCTGTTGACCGACCACGGTCTCGCTCCAGCACAAGCGTCGAAGATCGCGGCGCTGATCGGCATCGGCGTGATGATTGGCCGGGCCGTCACGGGCCTGTTGATCGACAACGTTCACGCACGCTACGTGGCCGCAATCCAGTTCCTGGTCGGCGGCGCAGGTCTCGCCTTGATCGCGTGGAGTCCGGGCACGCAACTGCCGGTCGTCGCCGCGGGGGCTTTTGCGTTCGCGTTCGTGATCGGCGCGGAAGGCGATTTCATGCCGTTCTTCATTCGGCGCTACTTCGGCACCGGGCATTTCAGTTTTCTGTACGGCGTACTGTTTTTCTTCTTCGCGCTCGGGGGCGTTGCCGGCCCGATTGCGTTTGGCTGGGTATTCGACCGTTTTCACACCTACTCGATGGCCTATGCGGGCGCCGGCATCGCATGCGTGATGTGTGCCGCTCTCGTTTGGGCGCTCGGCGAATACACCTATCCGGCCGACTGATAACCGTTCCGATGTCGCATTACCCCTGGCACTACCCATATCGATACGAATACCAAAATCACGGAGACTTTTTATGCAGACGAAATGGGCCGCACCGGCGATCGCTTCATTGGCGTTCATGCCTGCCGCGCACGCGCAAAGCACCATGACGCTTTATGGTCTGATCGACGAAGGCATTACGTACGTCAATTCGGCCCAGACCGGGAAAGCAGGCGGCCAGTTGACAGGTGGACCACAGTTCGCGCTCACTGACGGGCACGCGACGGGAGTGGCCGGAAGCCGTTGGGGGCTGCGCGGTGCCGAGGATCTCGGCGGCGGGCTCAAGGCGAATTTCGTGATCGAGAACGGATTCATGGCGAATACGGGCGCATTCGCGCAGGGCGGGGCGGAGTTCGGACGGCAATCGTATGTCGGGCTCTCGAACGATTCCGGTGCGGTGACGATCGGCCGTCAATACGATCCGCTCGTCAATTTCGTCCAGCCGTTCGCAGCATCGGGAACATGGGCCGGATACATGGGCTCGCATGCCGACGACGTCGACAATCTTTCGAACACCAACCGCATTAACAATGCGGTGAAATTCACGTCGGCGTCATACGGCGGATTCCGGATGGCCACGATGTACAGCTTCGGCGGAGTCGCCGGACACACGGCGCAGAATCAGATCTGGTCGGTGGCGGGCGGCTATACCGGTGCTGCGCTCGCGTTCGGAATCGGCTATCTGAACGCGCGCAATCCGAATGTTTCGTTCTACGGTAGCACTCCGAATAAAGGCAGCGCGGCGGTAAACAATATCGGATCGTTTGGCAGCGCCACGTCGCCACAAGCGTATCCGGTGTATGCAGGCTATGCGTCGGCGAATACGCTCGAGATCATTGGCGCAGGTATGTCCTATACGTTCGGCGGCACGATCGTGGCCCTCAGCGCGACCAACACGCGCTTTGACCATCTGGGCTCGTCGGCGGGGCCGAACCCGCTCGGCTATACGGGATCGGCGGCATTCACGAGCATCGACCTCAATGCGCGCTACCGGGCGACGCCGGCGCTCCAGCTCGCGATGGGCTTCGACTATACGGAGCGCGGCTCGGTCAAGGGCGACGACGGTGCGAAGTATCTGCAACTGAACGCCGGGATCGACTACAGCCTGTCGAAGCGAACCGATCTCTACGTGCTGGTGGCCGCGCAGCGCGCGTCGGGCACCGATTCGCTCGGGCAGCCCGCCGTGGCATCGATCGCCGGCTTCAATCCTTCGGCGACGGACAAGCAGATCGCGTTTCGCCTCGGCGCCATGCACCGCTTCTAGCCAACCAGTTAACGATCCTGGCGAAAAGAGGAACGCTGGCCGCCGGAATCGCCAATCGAGACGCAACATTTGAAGGAGACAGGAAATGGGATTCGTAGTGGGCGTGGATGTGGGAGGCACCTTCACGGATGGCGTGGCGGTCGACGATCAAGGCAATATCGTGTCGGCGAAAACGCCTTCAACGCCGCCCGATTATTCGGCGGGCGTGTTCAATGTCCTCGGCTTGCTGGCCGAGCAATTTTCGATGTCGCGCGAGCAGTTCCTGCGCAGTACCGATCACATCGCGCACGGCACGACGTCGTCGCTCAATGCGCTCGTGATGGGCAAGGTGCCGCCCGTCGGGTTCATCACGACGCGCGGGCACGGCGACTCGATCGCGATCATGAACGTGGAGGGGCGTTATCTCGGCCGTTCGTCGATGGAGCTGCAGAACGTGCTCGGCCATGCGAAGCCGGCGCCGCTCGTCGCGAAGCGTCTGATCAAGGAGGTCACGCAACGCATGGACCGTGACGGCAAGGTCCTCGTCGAACTGAACGAGGCCGAAGTGCGTGAAGCGGTACGCGACTGCCTCGCGCAAGGGGTATCCGCGATTGCCGTGTCGCTGCTCTGGTCGTTTCGCAATCCTGCGCATGAGCAGCGCGTGCGCGAGATCATCAACGAGGAAGCGCCCGGCATTTACGTTGCGCTGTCGTCCGACGTGAGTCCGCGCATCCGCGAATATGCGCGTCACGCCACGACGATCATGAGCACGCAGATCGGCCCCGGTCTGCGCGACTACCTGAAAAATCTGGAATCGGGGTTGCGCGAAGAAGGGCTTGTCGGTCCGCTGCTCGTGATGCAAAGCTCGGGCGGCGCGATCACGGCGGCCGAAGCCCCCGCCACGGCGATCACGACGGTCGGCTCGGTATTGACGGGCGGTGTCGTCGGCGCGCTGCAACTGGCGGGTCAGCTCGGTCATCGCAACGTGATGGCGACGGACGTCGGCGGCACGACATTCCTGGCAGGCCTGATCGTCGATGGCGAACCGGTGCGCGCCGCGCAGACGATCATCAACCAGTCGCCCGTCAATGTGCCCACGCTGCGCGTCGAGGCGATCGGCTCGGGCGGCGGGGCGATCGCATGGATCGATGCGGGCGGCAACCTGCGCGTCGGCCCGCTGAGCGCCCAGGCCGCGCCGGGACCCGCATGCTATGGCGCAGGCGGCATGGAGCCGACTATCACGGACGCCAATCTCGTGCTCGGCATCCTGCCGTCTCGTGGTTTGCTGGGCGGCAAGCGTCCGCTTTCGATGGAACTCGCGCGCGACGCCATCCGGCGCCGGATCGCAGAGCCGCTCGGGCTGAGCGTCGAGGAAGCCGCAGCCGCGATCTATGCGGTGCAGAACGCGCAGACCGGCGACCTGTTGCGCAAGATCGCGGTCGAGGCCGGGCACGATCCGCGCGACTTCGTCGTGTACGCATTCGGTGGCGCGGGCCCCGCGCACTGTGCGGCCTATACGTTCGCCGTGGGCGCGAGCGAGGTGCTGGTGCCGCTCGGGCCGGTCGCCTCGGCGTTCTCGGCGTTCGGTCTCGCGGCTTCGAAGGTCAACGTGATTCGCGAACTGTCGGACCCCGGTGTCGCGCCGCTCGATCCGCTGCGCGTCGCCGAAAACTTCGGGCGGCTCGAAGAGGAAGTCAGCACCGTGCTTGCGCGCCAGGGCATCAAGTTTGTCGAGACGCAGCTGTACCGGGAAATCGACATGCGCTACGGCATGCAGATGGGCGAGGTCGCGACGCCGCTCGCATCCGGTCCGATCACGGTCGAATCGCTTCAGGATGCCGTCGACAAATTCGAGCAGCTCTATGCGCAACTGTTCGGCGCCGGCTCCGGCTTCCGCGATGCCGGTATCCAGGCGCTGACTTACCGCGTTCGCGGCGAAGGCATCCTGCCGATCTCGCCCGAACTGCCCGAGATCGAAACCGCGAACGGTACGCCCGTCGAGCATGCACTGATCGAGCGTCGCCCGATCTGCCTCGACGCGCACGACGGCTACGTCGATACCCCGGCGTACGACTACACGCGCCTGCGCGCCGGCCACGTGGTGGAAGGTCCGGCCGTGATCCAGGTGCCGACCACGACGGTCGTGGTCCCGAACGGGATGCGCGGCGTCATCGACCACCTGGGCAATCTGTCGATCAAGATGAACGCGGCCTGACCCGCGAAAAGGAGACACGTCATGCAATCCACGATTCCGGGTTCGGAAATTTTTGTTAGCCGGCCCGTCGCACCTGAAGTCCTGCTGCGTTCGCTGCCGCCCTCGCTCAAGGCGCACACCGTATCGGACGAGATCATCGACGCGCTGCATCCGCTCACCTACGAGGTGATCCGTCACCGGCTCTGGTCGATCACCGACGAGATGGGCGAGACGCTCAAGCGGATGTCGGGCAGCCCGGTCGTGTCGGAGGCGAACGACTACGACTTCACGATCAACGACGAGACCGGCCAGGAAGTGCAGATCGGCCTCTACAACACCATGCTCGCCGGTGCGATCGATCTGGCGATCTACTGGACGCTGCAGAACCGCGCCGACAATCCCGGTATTCAGGATGGCGACATGTTCCTGTGCAACGACCCGTGGATCGGCGGCGGATTGCACCAGAGCGACGTCCTCGTTTTCTCGCCGATCTTCCACGACGGCAAGCTGTTCGGCTGGACGAGCGCGATTTGCCATGAGCCGGATCTTGGCGGCGTGTCCCCCGGCTCGATGCCGATCGTCGCGCCCGACGTCTTTTCCGAATCGCTGCCGACGCCGCCGATCAAGATCGTGCGCAATTTCGAACTGCAGCGCGACGTGGCCGACATGTGGGTGCGTCGCTCGCGCGTGCCTCAGTTGATCGGACTCGATCTGCGCGCCAAGATCGGAGCGAACCTCGTGGGGCGCAAGCGCATTCTCGCGCTGATCGAGCAGTACGGCCCCGATACGGTCAAGGCGGTCATGAAGCGCATGATGAACGACGCCGAGCGGCGCCTGCGCGACAAGCTGCGCGATGCGCCCGACGGCACGTGGCAGGCGTCGAGCTACATGGATCAGGCCGAGGCAGGCGACCGCCGTCCGCACAAGCTGATGCTGTCGATGACGAAGCGCGATGATCACCTGACGTTCGATTTCACGGGCACGGCGCCGCAGGCCGGCGTCATCAACTGCACGTATGCGGGCTCACGCGGTGGCGTGATGCTCGCGCTTCTGCCGACGCTCGCCGGAAATATACCGTGGGCGGCCGGCGGCCTGATGCGCTGCTTCGACATCGTCACACCCGAGGGCACGTTGAACAATGCGACGTTTCCATCGGCGATCAACAAGGCGCCGATCGCGACCGCATGGGCGATCGGCAATCTGGCCGCGCAATGTCTGTCGCAGATGCTCGACTGCACGGTCGATATGAAGGCGAACGTCCAGGCGACCTGCTGCGGCACCTGGAATACCGCCGTGCTCGCCGGCGTCGATCAGCGCGGCAAGCATCATGCGCCGTTCGTCGACGTCGTGATGGAGTCGATGGCGGGCGGCTATGGGGCGCGGCCGGCGGCGGACGGCATCGATACGGGCGGTCTGTTCTGCATCCCGATGGGCAAGCTGCCGGACGTCGAGATGACCGAGCTTCTCTATCCGCTGATCGTGCTCTGGCGTCGCGAGGAACCGGATTCGGGCGGACCCGGGCGGCATCGCGGCGGGCTCAGCGCATCGGTCGCAATCACGCCGTACGGATCGTCGTTGCCGATGGCGATGGTGCTTTCGAGCTCGGGCATGGCGACCGCGCAGAACCAGGGGCTCGCGGGCGGCCATCCGGGTAACACGGGGCACAACGTGGTCGTTCGCGACGCACCGCTAGACGCGATGTTTTCTCAGGGCAACGTGCCGACCGATCTGTTCGCGCTCGGTGGCGAACTGACGACCGCTCAGTGCATGACGGCGGGCGAGCTCAAGCAGGGTGACGTCCTCTATCTGCATTGCCAGGGCGGTGGCGGTTACGGCGATCCCGTGCGCCGCGATGCGCGCGCGGTCGCGGCCGATCTGCGCAACGGCAAGGTGAGTCCGGGTGCGGCCGAGCTCGTCTATGGCGTGGTCGTCGACGCCGCGGGCGAGGTCGACGTCGTGCGCACCGAGCACCGGCGCACGGCAGTGCTCGGCGAGCGCCGCGAATATGCCCAACCCGCGCCGAAGCAACTGACCGGCAAGTTCGATCCCGAGCAGGCACGCGCCATCGACGACAACCTCGGGCTCGCCGCGGCGCATGGTGGATCGGTGGTCGTCTGCCGCCACTGCGGGCATCAACTGAGCGAGCACGACAAGCGGCTGTCGCTCGCGTGCCGCGATTCCGATCCGGTTTCCGGCAGCTCGAACGTGCGTGTCGATCCTTCGTACTACGTCGATTCGGAGGTGGTGTTCCGCGAGCATTTCTGTCCCGGCTGCTGGACGACGGTTCATTCCGGCCTGGTGCCGAAGGACCACGTCGATGTGATCAGCGGGATGCAGAAGCTTGACGCTTCGGGCGCCATCCCGGCGTGAGTGAAGCACGGCGCCGCGGGTTGGGCGACGCGCCCCGAACCGGCAGCAGTCAGGCCGGTTTCCGGTGCGTTGCGATTGCGCGGCGCCTTTTTTAACGAGGTTGAGGTCAATGAAACTCAAGGACAAGGTTGCGATTATTACGGGGGCTGCCGCAGGCATCGGATTGGCGACGGCAAGAAAATTCGCGGGCGAGGGCGCGATCGTGGTGCTGTGCGATCGTGCCGGCGAAGCCGTGGAGCGCGAGGCGCTCAGTCTGCGCAAGAGCGGCTTTTCGGCGTCTGCCCATGCAGTGGATGTGACCGATCGCGCCGGTATCGATGCGCTGGTCGAGGACTTGATGCGCCGGTTCAACCGAATCGATATTCTCGTGAACAACGCGGGCATTACGCAGGATGCCCGGCTGACGAGCATGAGCGAAGAGCAATTCGACAAGGTTATCGACGTCAATCTGAAAGGCGTTTTCAATTGTACGCAGGCTGTTGTCGAGACGATGATTGGGCAGCAGTGTGGCGTGATACTCAATGCATCCAGTGTCGTCGGCATTTACGGAAACTTCGGCCAGACGAATTATGCGGCCAGCAAATTCGGCGTGATCGGCTTCACGAAGACTTGGGCAAGGGAGCTCGGCCCCAAGGGCATTCGGGTCAATGCGGTATGCCCGGGATTCATTGCAACGGACATTCTCGGCACCATGCCCGACAAAGTGCTCGAGGGCTTCAGGAACGCATGCTGGCAGCGGCGTCTCGGCTCGCCCGATGAGATCGCGAACGTCTATGCATTCCTTGCCTCCGACGACGCCAGTTTCGTGAATGGCACCGCAATCGAAGTGTCGGGAGGGTTGTCGGTTTAGCCATTCATCTGCTGCATATCGGAACTGCAAAACTTTCATCGCCGGAAGTCGCGGACCACCGGTATTTTGTCTCCTCGCATCAAGTAAATTGGCTCTTCAATTACGAGGCCGGAACGCCGCGCCTTGAGCCAGTCAATCCATCGGAGACAAAGCAATGATTGAAATCGCCGTTACGCGCGAGGGGACCGTGCGCGGCAAGCCAGGCAATGGATGCACCGCCTTCCTTGGCTTGCGCTACGCCGCTGCACCGACTGGAGACCTTCGCTGGCGGCCGCCGCATCCCGCCTCGACATGGAGCGGCACGCGATCGGCGGACCGGGTTGGCGCCGTGCCGATCCAACATCTTCCCTCGGCGAAGTCCCTCTATTATCCTGGCGAGCATCCGCAAAGCGAAGACTGTCTGACACTCAACCTCTGGAGCGCGGCGCAGCACCAGTCGGAGCGCAGGCCGGTGATGGTCTGGTTTCATCTCGGTGCATTTATGTTTGGTTCGTCCGCATGGAGCGGCAATGCCAATGGCAGTCCGCTTTTTGACGGCTCTGCGCTCGCGAGGCTCGGTGCTGTTGTGGTCACGGTCAACTACAGGCTGGGAAGGCTTGGCTTTCTTGCGCTGCCCGGACTCAGTGCCGAGAGCGGCCATAATGCTTCGGGTAACTACGGATTCCTCGACCAGGTCGCGGCGCTGCGCTGGGTGCGCGAGAACGTTGAGCAATTTGGCGGCGATCCGGAAAACGTCACGATCTTCGGTGTTTCCGCCGGTTCGGCGAGTTGCTCGCTCCATATGGCGTCGCCGCTATCCCGTGGATTGTTTCATCGGGCGATTGGCGGAAGCGGAGGGTTCATGGCCGAGCCGGGTCGCCACAGCGGCCTGTTCGATCGTCTCCTGACGCTCGGCGCTGCCGAGGAGCAGGGCGAAAAGGTCGCGCGTGCACTGGGTACAAGTTCGCTCGACGCGCTTAGAGCGCTCCCGCCGGAAGCGATCTTGAGCGCGCAGGTTCCGTCACAGCCCGGACCCTGGCATATGGAATCGATCGGCGCGTATATTGGCGAGGGCGTGTCCGATACGTGCTATCCGATCGTGGACGGGTACGCCGTGCCCGATGGCCCGGCTTCGGTCTTTCGACGACAGTTGCACAACGACGTGCCACTGCTAACCGGTTCGGCCTACGACGACAGTACCGGCCTGCCCGGCATCGAGTCCTTGCAGGACTATCGACGTTACGTCCTCGACGATATGGGGGCCGTTGCGCCACGGGCTTTGCAAACCTGGGCGGCCACTGATTCCCGTACCGCGTATCAGGCAAGCGGCGACCTGTTGGCGGATCGCGTTTTCGGGTGGCAGAACTGGACGTGGGCCCATCTCGCGCATTCCCACGGAACGCGCCCGGTCTATTACTACGATTGGCTGCACGCACCGCCGGTTCCGGAAGGCCGCTATCTGGAGCGCCGTAAGGGCGCTGCGCACGCGGCCGAGATGCCCTATGTGTTCGACAATCTCGCCGGCTATGACTGGGAGTGGCAACGGGACGATAAGGCGCTTGCATCCACGGTCTCCCGCTACTGGATAAATTTTGCAAGGAACGGGGATCCAAACGGAGAGGGCTTGCCGCATTGGCCAGCTTTCTCGGGAAAGAACGGCAAGTCCATGCATTTCTCAAGTCATGTAGAGGCCGGCACGCCGACACGACGCGAACGATTCGACGTGCTCGACGACTATTACGGAGTGGGCCATACCTGATCAGCCCGGCATCGGCGCATTACGGAAGACTTCTCCCCATTCAGTTCGAAAAGAAATGCATTTCCGTCGCGATGAATTTCGTGCAAATGGCTTATGCAAACAGTTCAGTTCATTCGATGCAACGAGTTCGATAAATTGATACTCCAGATATCGAGAACATAGACTTGGACTGAATCATGGAGGGGCGACTTGAATAGTGCATATTCCGAAACGGAGTCGGGCGTTTCACGATCCGCCCACGGCGATAATTCACAAACTGTCCGTAGCGCAGCCTTGCTCGTGGCCGCGTCCCTGGGACTGAGCAGCGGGTACACCGCGATATTCGCAGGCTCGGCGGGCGTTTTTCTCTTGCCGATTGCCGCTTCGCTCGGAACGGGGCGCGCGGTCGCATCGAGCTGCATGGCGCTTTCGTCGCTGGGGCTTGCAGTGAGCTCGCCGTTGGTTGGGCGGTTGATGGATCGATACGGGGCGCTGCGCGTTATCCGCGTTTCCATTGTTCTGTTCGTGCTGTGCCTGCTTTCGCTCTCGATCGGACCGATAGTTCCTCAGGCGCTCGCAGCGAAGATCTTCCTGTTGGGGCTGCTGGGCGTGGGAACGTCGCCGGTCGGCTATCTGCCGGTTCTGGCCCATTCGTTTGAACGCAGGCTTGGGCTCGCGTTTGGCGTCGCGTCGATCGGCGCCGGCGTGGGCGCGGCTGTGGCGCCGGTGATGGCGGGCCGGGCGATCAAGGCCTATGGATGGCAGTCGGCGTACCTGATTCTTGCCGTTGTGGCCGCCCTGCTGGGATGGGTGGCGTTTGAACTGCTGCGTCGCTCGGGGCTCGGCATCGAGCGGCGCAAGATCGAGCGCGCGGCCTTGTCCGATCGCATAGCGCCGAACGTGAGGCGCGACGCACATGGACGGCAAGCGTTGCTCTCGCTCCGGTTCTGGCTCATCGGTGTCAGCATTGCGCTCGTTGCCGCCGTTGGCCTGGGCAGCATGGTGCATATCCCGGCACTGCTGATCGACAAGGGCATGTCGGCACAAGCCGCCGCCGCGGGCAGCGCTTTTGCGGCGATAGGGCTAACGATCGGACGGTTCGCCGCCGGAATGCTGCTCGACTACCTGCCGGCCCGAATTCTTTCGGCATGCATTTTTGCGCTGGGCGCCTGTGGCGCATGGATTCTGGCGTTTGCGTCGCACGGCTCTCCACTCCCGCTGCTCGCCCTCGGCGCAGCACTCACAGGCGCGTTGATCGGGGCCGAAGGCGATCTCGTGCCATTCCTGGTGAAGCGCTATTTCGGAATCGAATCGTTCGGCCTCGTCTATGGCTTCATGATTTCGGTGTTCTGCCTGGGCACGCTCGGCGGTCCGATCGTCTACGGCATGGCTTTCGACAAATTCCACAGCTATCGGGCAGTCATGTCGGTAGCGGGCGGCGCCTGCCTGCTTGGAGCGCTGGGAATCCTCCTGATCGGACCGTACCGATACCCGGCCCGCTCGTTGCCCGAAGCCGGAATGGGATCAACCGACGGAACCTGAATGTGACGTATGCCAGTGCGCAGATGAACGCGCACGCCTTGGTGGGCCGGAGCTACTAACGCATTGATAAGGATAACTATGAAGATTGTAAATTTCGAATACGGCGATTACACCGGATGGGGGATGGTCGATGCTGGGGCGGTCTTGCCGGTCCCCAACGCCCGTAACGCCGCCGATGTCGTTGCGCTGGCGAACAGCGCAACGAAGGAACAAGGAATCGGCATGGATAAGGTCCGATGGCTCGCGCCGGTTACACCGGACGCCAAGATTCTGTGCGCCGGCTTCAATTATCGGTCGCACGTGAAGGAGATGGCACGCGACATGCCTGACCATCCTTCGATCTTCGTGCGATTTCCGGATTCATTCGTGGGACACGAGCAAGGCGTCGTGCGCCCGCGCGCGAGCACCAGCTTCGACTACGAAGCGGAGATCGCGGTGGTGATTGGCAAGGAAGCGTGGCGGGTCGACGCGTCGCAAGCGCTGGACCACGTGCTCGGCTATACCTGCATGGCCGAGAACTCCGCACGCGATTTCCAGCGGCATAACACGCAGGCAACGCCCGGCAAGAACTTCGAGCGCTCGGGCGCGATTGGCCCTTGGATCGCGACAGCAGACGAATTTCGTGATCCGAACCAAATGACGATTATCGGGCGGCTCAATGGCGACCAGGTGCAACGCGGGAGCAGCGCCGACCTGATCTGCTCCGTTGCGGGACTTGTTGCGTACATCAGTTCGTTCACCCGGTTACGCCCTGGGGACATCATCGCGACAGGCACGCCGGAAGGCGTGGGCATGACACGTACCCCCGCGGTCTGGCTTCGCGGCGGAGACACATTCGAAGTCGAGATTGAAGGATTGGGCACGCTTCGCAATCCGGTGATTGAGGAGGAAATCCGCTGATGAAACACGCTACTGCACCGGGCGATGTAACGGCGGCTTGTACGAGTGTCGTAGCCGGGTTTTTCGAGGCGCTCGATCTTCGCAATCACGAGAGCGCCGTCGCACTGTTTACGCCGGATGGCATCTGGGAGCGCAACGGAACGCATTTGAAGGGGCGGACAGCGATTGCTCAAGCGCTCGCGGAGCGTCCGGCCGGGCGCACGACCTTTCATCTTGTCGCCAATCCGCTGGTTTCGCTGCAAGACGCCTCACACGCAGAGGTACGTTTTTTCCTCGTGGCTTATGAGGCGAACAAGGGCCTCGTGGAGCCGATCGCACCATCGGCAATTCGCCGATGTGTCGATCGTCTGGAATTCGACGGCGAGCGCTGGCGCATCGCACACAAATCGAGTCAACCCCACATGCCGCCCGCATCCGTCTAACGGACTGCGCGCACGCCCAAAACCATGGCCATGCGCCGTCTGGAATCGGGCGGCACACAGATCGATCCACCCCATCGAGAGGTATTGAAATCAATGAACGCCACATCACTCTGGCTGACGGAGGACGCCGTGTCGCGTCTCGTTTCACTGGAAGACGCCATCGAAGCGCTGGAGCGCAGCCTGCTGGAGGCCGCCGACGGAACGGCATTCAACGTGCCCAAGGCGCTCGGCGACGTCGGTCGCGGCGGCGCGATGCATTGCCTCGGCTCGGCCTCGCCTCAAGCGGGGGTTTGCGGATTCAAGACGTGGGTCCATACGGACCAGGGGGCCAAGGCGGTCTTTTCGCTCTTCAGCACCGCTAACGGCCAACTGCTTGCCATGATGGAGGCCAATACGCTTGGGCAACTGCGTACCGCCGCCATGACGGCGGTCGGCACGCGCTGGCTCGTGACCGATCCGGGCGTGAACGAGATGGCGGTGATCGGCTCGGGCAAGCAAGCGCTCGGGCAGATTCTGGCGATTAACATCGTGCGCCCGCTTTCGCGAATCCATATCTGGAGCCCGAACGCCGAGCGCCGCCGACAGTTTGTCGACAAAGTACGGGCGAACCTCGGGCATGCCGAGGTGATCGATGCGCCCTCGATGGAGGCCGCGACAGAGGGCGCGCGCCTCGTCACCGTCGTCACGCGCGCAACCCAGCCATTCTTCCCGGCCACATTGCTTGCGCCGGGCGCTCATCTCAATGCGGTCGGCGCCATTTTGCCGGGCAATGCCGAAATTTTCCCGGACGTGTTCGAACGCGCGAAATCCATCGTCGTCGACGACATCACCAATACCCGCAAGGCGTCGCGTGAATTCATCGACTACTTCGGAGCGGACGACGAGAACTGGACGCGCGTTCAGCCGCTTTCCGACGTGATCCGGCAACGCGGGGCGCGAGCGGGCGCCGGCGACATCACGTTATTCAAGGCAATGGGAATGGGCCTTTCCGACCTCGCGATCGCCAGGATGGCTCATGAACGCGCCATGGCGGATACCGACGCGGCAATCCGGTTGCCCTTGACTGCGCCGGCGCCTGTTCGGCTCAGAGCGGCATGACGAAACGGCACCGTTTCGCGAGCCGACTTGCGAATCGGAGTGTCTGGAAGTGTTTCTGCCTGTTTTAGAAAGATGGATTTGGAGGAAAGTATGACCGCTGATGTCTTTAATTTCGTGGATGGTAGCCATGCCGCACCGGCGCCTATCCAGCCCTGGAGCCCCATTCTCGTGCCTTGCGAGGCCATCGAGCGCGAGATCGAACGGCTCGCGGACGCGCCTCGTCCCGAGGATGGGCGACGCTCCACCCTGATCGTGCACCCGCTCTGCACGGACGGCTCGCTTGGATTCGGACCAGGCGTCGATGTCACAATCAATGTGCTGAAACCGGGCGAGCAGACGCGGGCGTTGCGCCGCAATTCGAATCAGATCGAATTCTGCATTCGTGGATCGGGCACGATGTACGTGGGCCACAACGCGCAGCCGTTCAATCGCTGGGATGTGGCATCGATCCCGTCGATGCAGCCTTACTATCACAAGAATACGGGCAACGAGCTTTGGGTCCGCCTGACCTATTCCAATGCGCCTTTGCTGCGCAAGCTCGCGGTTCACTGGGTCGATTATGTGGACCCCGTCCAGATACGTTCCGCCGCTGCGGCCGGCGAGGACATCAATGAAAATATCAATCGAAGCACGGCGCCGGATATCCAGATCTCGGCAGACGGGGCGCGTTTGCGTGGCTACGAATTCCTGACCGATATTCAGGTGGTCGAGAACAAGCCCCTCGTGTGGCCCTGGGAAACGGTCTCGCAAGCGCTGTCGTTTGAAAAGGGCGATGAGAAGCGCAACATCATGCTGCTCTATAACCCGGCAACCGGGCGCCGCAACGGCACGACGCATTCCTTCTTCGCAACCTTGTTTTCGCGGCAAAAGGGTAATCCGTCAGGGCCGATAGGGCGCGGTCACAAGCACAGTTCCGTGGCGATCAACTATCACTTCAGCGGACGGGGCAAGAGCGTCGTGGATAACGTCGTCGTGCCGTGGAAGGCCGGCGATCTGCTGCTTTCGGGGCCCTCGTGGTCCGAGCATGCGCACTACTACGACCACGAAGGCGCGCTGGTGCTCACGGTTCAGGACCATCCGCTCCATATCGGCATGGAGTCGCTGATCTGGCAGGAGCGGATGGACGGCCCGATCCTCAATCTCGGCTCGGAAGACGGGCAGAAAGGCTATATCGGGCCTCGTCAGGCCGGCTAGGGACCGACGCGCCTGCGGGACAGGGTCCTGCAGGCGTGTGCGGCGCAATGCAATTCACTTTGAAGACGACCCGTACCGAGCATGCTTCCAGAGAACACCATCAAGTCGCTGGCTTGCCAGCTTTTCGAGGCGCGCAAGACGCGCACTCAATTGCGCCACTTCTCGCGGCAGTTTCCCGAGATGACGATCGCTGACGGCTACGCAATCCAGCGCGAGTGGGTCAAGCTCGAGCTCGCCGAAGGCCGCAAGATCAAGGGACGCAAGATCGGACTCACATCGCGCGCCATGCAGCAGGCCAGCAAGATCACCGAACCGGACTATGCGCCCTTGATGGACGATATGTTCTTCGAAACCGGTAGCGACATTCCGATCGACCGGTTCATCGCGCCGCGTGTCGAGGTCGAGCTTGCGTTTATTCTTTCGAAGCCGCTCGTCGGCCCCAACGTCACGCTATACGAGGTGCTCGCGGCGACCGAGTATGTCGTGCCGGCCGTGGAAATCATCGATTCGCGCATCGAGCAGTTCGACCGCGATACCAACGAGATGCGCACGGTGTTCGATACGATCAGCGATCTCGCAGCCAATGCGGGCATTGTGCCCGGTGGGCGTCCGGTCAGGCCGATGGATCTCGATTTGCGCTGGGTGGGCGCCATCCTCCACAAGAACGCGGTTATCGAGGAGACCGGCCTTGCAGCGGCCGTTCTCAACCATCCGGCGACAGGCGTTGCGTGGCTCGCCAACAAGATCGCACCGTTCGGCGACCAGCTCAATGCCGGCGAAGTGGTGCTCTCCGGCTCGTTTACCCGTCCGGTCAGGGCCGTGGCGGGCGATACCTTTCATGTGGATTATGGGCCGCTGGGTTCGGTCTCTTTCCGCTTTTGCTGAGATCCCGGCCGCGGGGTAAGCACGGTTCCGTGGCAGGTCGGACTGACACGGACTGTGTAGCGCTTCTTCAGTCTTTCTTGTCGTTGAAGAGAAAGAGAAACATGTCGCGCAACCACGCGTGCGCGGGATCCGAGTCATGCCGGACATGCCAGAACATTCGGACATCGAAAAGCGGGGAGGGGAAAGGCAGTTCGGATATTTCCAGATCGAAATGGCGTTGAAAGAAACGCGCAATGCGTGATGGCACCGTGACCAGCAGATCGGACGATTCGATCACATCGGGAAGCGCGAAGTAATTCGGCATTCGCAGTGTGACATTGCGTTTAATGTTGCGGTCGGCGAACATTTCCTCGACCGGGTCGTCCGGCGGATTGATCACGGCATGCGAGGCCTGCTCGAACGCGTCCATCGTCAGATCGGTGCGAGGTCGATCCGCATTGCGTCTTCCGAGCACGACGCCGTGATCGCGAAACAGCGGCTGCTCGCGAAACGACTGGCGCGTCATGTTCAAATGACCGACCGCGATATCGACTTCCCGATCGCGCAGCATGCGCTCGTAGTTCGCTCTCGGCGCCTGCACGATCGCAAGCTTCACGCGCGGGGCGACGGTATTCAGGTGGCTCATCAACGATGGAACAAAAAGCATCTCGCCGACATCCGAAAGTAGCAAGCGGAATTCGCGCGTGCATTCCTCGGGTTTGAAATCGGCGGAGTCGATCAATGAGTCCCTGATCGTATCGAGTGCGTTGCGGATCGGCACAGCCAGCCTTTCGCATCGGGCTGTAGGCTCGAGTCCGTGCGGCGTTCGCGTAAATAGCGGGTCGTCGAGCGACGCCCGCAGGCGTGCCAGCGCATGGCTTACAGCGGGTTGACTCAGATGGACCTCTTGCGCCACTGCAGCGAGATTGCGCAGCCGATACACGGAATCGAATATCTTCAAGAGATTCAGATCGATTCGATTGATATCCATCGGCGTCTCCTTATCTCCTCTTTATCGTCGTCCCGCCAGTATCGGCAAGCCCCGGTTTTATACCACAGCACCTGAGCCCAGGTCATGCACGAAGTGAATAAGCCAGTTGTATGAATTTCAGTGGAGACGGCGTCGAGCCAACCCTACCATGTCCATGGCTGTCCAATCCTGCCGATCGACCCATGAGACGTTGGACCGCCGCCGGATTCGATATCCAGCACCCGCCTGACGACAAAAACCGGGTGATCCGTTAGACAACAGATTTTTCGAACAGGACGAAAGTCGAGAGAGAGAGGAAGACAGACATGGAATCAGCGGCTCGAAGTGCGCGCATCGTCGATTCATCGGATTTCAGGCAGTCCATGCGAGCCGTGGTCGCATCCGTCAACGTCATCACATGCCGTTACGAAGGTGCGCATTATGGCTTGACCGCCACGGCATTCTGCTCGGTCTGCGCCGAGCCACCCACGGTCCTGATTTGCGTGAATGGCAACGCGAGTGCATGCGAACGCCTCCGCCTGTCGGGGCAGTTCTGCGTCAATGTGCTGACTCCGGGCATGGAAGAGCTGGCGTCGGCGTTCGCGGGAAAGATCGCGCCCGAGCATCGCTTTGCATCGGGTCAGTGGCGCGAGCTCGAAAGCGGGAACCTGATGGTGGAGGGATGTGCGGCGGCATTCGATTGCGAGGTCAAGTCGGTGTTGCAGGAGGGCAGTCATTGGGTGATGGTGGGCACGGTGCGCCAATGCGAATACGCGACGACGCCTGCATTGGCCTATGCCAATGGTACCTATGGTCGTTTCGAGGCATCGCTTGCGGCGAGCTGAATCCAGATTATTTGAATTCGAAGGAGACACCCTGTGAATCGCAATCTTCAAACCGCATCGCGCGAATGGGAAGCCGTCGAAGACGCGCGCGCAGCGACGAATCCGCTATTCAATGACAACAAGCTCAAGCTCGGCTTGTTCGGTATGAACGCGGGATGGCATATCTATACGAGCGCCCCCGAGCGTTACGTGGCGGACTGGGACCGATGCGACGCGATTGCGGCGCAGGTGCAGCGCCTGGGTCTCGAAACCATGCTTTCGCTCGTCGGCTGGGGCGGCCGCCGCGAGCTGGAGCCGTTCACCTGGGCTGCCGGGCTCGCGGCGCGCCACTCGGAGCCTGCGCTCGTCTCGACGATGCACGTGCAACTGAACCACCCCGTGTTCGTTGCCAACGCGGCGGCCACGATCGATCGCATCTCGGGGGGACGGTTCGGCATCAATATCGTGGCGGGCGCGACACCCAGTACGTTCGGAACGTTTGGCATGCCGATCGAGGACCATGAAACGCGCTATGCGCATGCCGAAGAATTCATGCAGCTGCTTCGGCGGCTTTGGGTTGAAACCGAGCCCTTCGATTTCGAAGGGCGCTTCTACAAGGTCGAGCACGCGTGTAGCCAGCCAAAGGGCGTGCAAAGCTTCCCGGCGATACTCAATGCGGGCACTTCCGACCGGGGGCGGCGCTTTGCCTGTGAGTATGCCGATGCCATCTTCACGCATGTCCACGCAGATCCCGCACAGGCCGCGGCCCAGATTGCCGATTACAAGTCGTTTGCGTGGTCGGCGTTCAAGCGTCGCGTGCAGGTGTGGACGCATGGTTATGTCGTGATTCGGGACACCCGCAAGGAAGCCGAAGATTTTCTTGAGTACTATGCGTCGCAGTGTGCGGATCGGCCGGCTATCGCGGCTTGGGTCAAGGACCTTGGCATGGCCGCGCAATCGACCTCGGATGCGGACCGATGGAAGTTCGAGCGCACATGGGCCGCGGGTGGAGGCGTCAGCCTGGTCGGCACAGCACAGGACGTAGCCGACAAGCTGATCCAGCTTTCCAACGCGGGACTGGATGGCGTGCTGTTCGCGACGATCGAACCCGAGACCACGCTGAAATACCTCGGCACGGGGCTTTTGCCTCTGCTCGAACAAGCTGGGTTGCGCCGCGCGATTACCGCGTCACGATAGCCACTCCCGACGCTCGACTCATGGTCGTGTGCCGCCGCGCCAGCGCGGCGGCAGGGAAGCGCTTGCAAGTTTTCTTGCCACACAATAAATAAATTGGAGACAGACTGTGAAAAGAGTGGTAACGGCGACAATATTCGGATTCCTATGTATTACGGCGAACGCGCAAAGTAGCGTCACGTTGTATGGCCGGGTCGACAATGGTATTCAGTATCAGTCGGGTTTGCCCAATGGGCACCGGTTCGGCACGGAGTCCGGGTATGCCGAGGCGTCGCTATTCGGCCTGATCGGCGACGAGGATCTGGGAGGCGGAACTCGCGCGATATTCCAGCTCGAAGCGGCCGTGAATACCTTTACGGGTGGTTCGCTTGGCACGCTGTTCGGGCACGTGGCCGTGGTGGGATTGTCGAATGAACGCTTTGGCACGATCAGGCTCGGCGACCTCGGGACTCAGGAAGTTCAGTGGGACAGCTTTTATGTCGATCCCCAGTTGTTCCTCAACTATTCGCTGGCCACGCTGGTGCGCGGGCGCAACTGGTCCACGGCGGGAAACAGCTTGAAGTACAGTTCGCCGAATTTCGGTGGACTTTCATTCGCGGCGGAATATGACCTGACGAACAACACGTCGTGGAACAGCGGCAATCCCGGTAGCGGTCCGGGCACCTACGGTCAGGGCCAGGGGCGCTCGGACGGGATCAGGGTCCAGTACAGCGGGGCCCATATAGAGGCGATGGTGATTTACAACGAAGTGCGTGGCACCAGCGGAAAATTCGACAACGTGTATACCGCTTCGCGATCGATTCTGGCCGGGAGTCTCTTCTCGTTCGACCCAGTCAAAATCTATGCGGGCTACCAGCATTTAAGCGCACCCGACGCATCGGCTCAAGGCTATTTCGGTACGAACGCGGTGCCGGCTCTGCCGGCCGGCGTCTCGCTGCCAACAGCCGTCGATCACGAATGGATTGGCATTGCGTGGCAAGTCAACGCCGAAGCCGCGTTGCGCGCGGCGTGCTATCACGCCAATGCGAACCGGGGCAACGGCAACGCGACACTGTACACCGTTTCCGGATCGTACAATCTTTCGAAGCGTACGTATCTTTACGCCGAAGTCGGTTATGTGCATAACAGTTCAACGTCCAATATCGGCTTGAATGATGGCGCCGGAGATCCCTACGGCCCGAACGTCAATAATGATCCAGTTGTTGGCAGTGCAAACATCAGTCCGAACTACGGCGGCGGGCAGATCGGGACCTTTGCAGGGATTGTCACGCACTTCTAGGCATCTGCAGCTTGCTGCGCGCTGCACGAATTGAATCAGGCAACCATTGAGCAATGAAATCATGACTCGTTCGAATGATCCAGACCGACTCGGCATCGGTTATTTTTTCCCGGCCGGAAAGACCAACTTCGTCTATTCGGACGAAGCCGCGCGTCGCGTACCCGAAATGCGGCGAGGACCTCTGCTGGAACTCGCGCGGACCGCCGAGGAGGTCGGGTTCGACTCCCTGTTCATCGCGGACAACTGGTCGGGCCATCAGCGCGTGGCCGAGCAATTCGGGCACCAGTCGCCGGCGTTTCACGCGCCGCTTCTCGCGATGGCGCTGTTGACGGCGACTGAGCGCATCAGGGTGATCTCCACCTTCCATACGACTCACCACAAGCCTGCTCATGTCGCGCGCATGGGCGCGACGCTCGACGCATTCAGCGAGGGGCGCTGGGGATGGAATATCGTGACCGGATTCAGCGCGGATGAAGCAGCGCTATTCGGCGAGGAATTCGTCGACCACGACAAGCGATACGAGATGGCGTCGGAGTTCGTCGATATCGTCAAGCGCCTCTGGTCCGAAGCCGAGCCCATAGACGTCGAGGGCCAATACTATCGCGTCAAAGGGAGAATAAAGGTCCCGCGCCCTGTACAGAAGCCCCATCCGCGTCTTGTTTCCGCGGGTGCATCGGAGGCCGGCATGGCATTCGCCGCGCGTCATTGCGACGAGCTGGTGACGCTGGCGAGCAGCGTGGAGGGCCTCGACAAGGTGGGAGCCAAACTCTCGACGCTGACGCAGAACAATGGCCGCCGCGTGGGGCTCTGTCCATTCTCTCTGACCATTATTCGCGACGAGGATGGCCGCGCACAGGAGGAGTTCGACGGCTTGCTGAAGAGCCTCAACGTTGAGGCGACGAGAGAAATCGCGGCCGATGTGTTGGGATCGATCGAGTCGGCCCGTTCGATGTTCGACAAGATGGGGGCGGACGAGGCCGCAATTGCATTCGGAGGCGGCGGGTCAGTGCTCAAGCTGCTGGGAACGCCGCGGCAAGTCGCCGAGCAACTGATCGAGCTTAAGGCAAACGCCTCGATGTCGAGCATTCTGATCAATTTTCCGCTCTGGAGTCCTCAGGAGCTGAGAACTTTTACGAAGGTGCTGCCTTATCTGCGGGAAGCGGGGATCTGGAAACACCCTTCGGAATGCGACGCCGCATGATGAGCGGGAATAGCGGTTATCGCGCTACGCCGCGGAACATCAGAGACAGGGAATATCGATGAGCAGTGCGATGCACAATGAACCACAAACTGTCGTCTTGTCTACAGGCCAACGTCCGCGTATTGCGTTCGTCCAGGCTTGCTGGCACCGCGAGATCGTTGACCAATGCAGGACTTCGTTTTTGAAAACCATTCAGCAGCATGGTTACCGCCCCGAGGACATCGATGTATACGAAGTGCCCGGCGCATATGAACTTCCATTGCATGCCAGGCGGCTTGTGCAGGGCGGGCGTTACGACGCCGTGGTTGCAGCGGGCCTGGTCGTCGACGGCGGTATTTATCGCCATGACTTTGTTGCCCAGGCGGTGATCAATGGATTAATGCAGGTGCAACTCGAAACCGGGAAGCCGGTTTTCTCGGCGGTTCTCACGCCGCACCATTTTCATAGCTGTGAAGAGCACGTGGGTTTCTTTCGTGAACACTTTCTTTTGAAAGGGGCGGAGGTGGCAAATGCTTGCGCGGAGACGGTGAGTAAGCTGAGCGCGTTGCCGGGGGCGTGACGGCTTGTTCATGGCGTTCGATGCGGCAAGCGTCGCGCTCACCCTCCTGTTGCGAAGAAGGCTGGGCGGCTATCGCGTGAGGGAACTGACCTTGGGCGAATCCGATCGGACGTAGCGATCGTCGGTGTCGTACTTTTGCAACATTTCTGGCACGCAGCACGGCTCACAACATCGGGAGAATCCATGCCCCCCAGGCATAGCCGAATTTCGGCGGGTTAAACTTTGCGGAATAACGGGTTTCGCACGAGCGCAGGTAGACGACCTTCGCTCGTGCGGTTCTGCCACGTGCTCCGCATGGTTCATCAGACAAAAATGCATGGATGTCGCTTTTATCAGTCGTACCTGCGCATGGGTTCTCAAGGGTCGCAGCGCAACGGGCACGTAGATCTGCTAGCCCCGATGGTTGCGCGCAATGACTGATATCCGCGCCGACGGGCCCGATTTGTCCAGCCACTGGATGTGGGTCGGCAAGCTCGCACCGCCGCGCACGCAGCTCGAAGCCGTGCCCCGGCTCGCCTTGATCGAGCGTCTGCAGCGGCATGCCGACCGGCCGCTTACCTTGATCGTCGCGGCACCGGGCTTCGGCAAGACGACGCTGCTCGCCCAGTGGCGCGAGGCGCGGCGTGCGAGCGAAAGCGCGCATGCGCAGCCCGTTGCGTGGCTCTCGCTCGACGAGGCCGATGCCGATCCGAACCGCTTCCTCGTCTATCTGCTGCTGTCGCTCGAGGACGCCGGCCTCGATCTTGGCAGCCTTTCGGCGCTGGCCCATGCGCAGGCGCTCGATGCGCGCGAGCAGCGCACGATCGCCGCGCTGCTCCAGGCACTCGCGCGCGACGGACGCTGTTTTTCGCTGATGCTCGACGACTACCATCGCTCGGCGTCGCGCGCCGTCGACGAGATCGTGCTGATGCTGCTCGAACGCGCGACGCCGTGGCTGCATCTCGTGATCGCGAGCCGCACGCGGCCGGCCTGGCAGATCGCGACGCTCAAGGCGCGCGGGCTCGTTCACGAGATCGACGCGAGCGACCTTGTGCTTTCGCTGCCCGAGGCCACGCAGATTCTCGGCCGGGATCACGGGCCCTCGGTGCTCGCGACCGTGCATTCGAAGACGGAAGGGTGGGCCGTCGCGATTCAGCTTGCGCGCCTGTGGCTCGGGCGCGGCACGGCTTCGGCATTCGGCTTGCCGTCGTTCTCGGGGCACGTTGCCGAGATGGCGCAGTACATGGCCGAGCAGATTCTCGACAACTTGCCCGAGGACTGCCGCGACTTTCTCATCGAGACTTCGGTGCTCGAGCGCTTCAACGCCGACCTCGCCGATGTCGCGCGCGGACGCGAAGACAGTGCGGAACTGCTCGCACGGCTCACCTCGTTTCATGCGCTGCTGGTGCCGCTCGATGCGACCGGCACTTGGTTCCGCTACCACCTGCTGCTCTCCGATTTCCTGAGCCAGCGCCTGAATGCGCGGCGTGCCCGGCAGATTCACAGCGCCGCCGCGCAGTGGCTGGCGCAGCGCGGCGACTGGGTGCTGGCGGTATCGCACGCGCTGCGCGCGGAGGATACGGCGCTCGGTGTGCGGCTCGTTCTGGAGGCCGGCGGATGGGAGCTGGTGGTGCGTCACGGCATCCACTACACGCAGAGCCTGTTGCAGCAATTCGACGAGCGCGCGCGGCGCACCGACCCGGAGCTCGTGCTCATGCAGGCCTACCTCCAGGCCAAGCTCGGCGAGCCTGCACTGGCGATGGAACTGCTGCGCCTCGCGCAACCGGCTGTACAGGGCAACGCGCGCCTCGAACGCGATTTCATCGTGGTCGAGGCGCTGCTGCGCGGCTACTTCGATATCTTCGACGACGAATTGCGCCTGCCCGTCGACGATCAGGAGGCGAATCGGCGCCTGCCTGACGATCCGCTTGGACAGGCGACGCTGCTGTGCGTCGGCGCGGTAGCCGCGATGCGCCGCGCGCGCATGCAGGACGCGATCGAGGCGGCGCACGCCGCGCGCGTGCGCATGCGCGTGGTGACGAGCACGCTCGGCGAGAATTTTTGCCTGATGCACGAGGCGCTCGCGCTGTGCGCGACAGGCCGGATCGCGGCGGCGCGCGAACGGGTCGACGAAGCGCTCGCGCTGGCCGAAACGAACTTCGGCACCGACAGTTCGCTCAAGGCCGTGATGGGTTGCCTGAAGGCGCAGCATCTGTACCTCGAAGGCGCGTGGGCGAGCACCGAATCCTGGCTGTGCGAGGGGCAGGAAACGCTGGAGCACATAGACGGCTGGCTCGATCTGTTCGCCAATACCGCCGATGTCGCCTGGCGAGTCGGCCTGCGCCAGCACGGCATCGAGCATGCATGCGGCGTGCTCGATCACATCGAGCGCGTGGCGCAGCATCGCCAGTTGCCGCGCCTCGCGCAACTGGTGCGCATCTGGCGCGTGGATCTGTTCGCACAGTGCGGGCAGGGCGATCGTGCGCAGCAGGAAGCGCAGGCAATCGGCCTCGCGGCGGATGCGGACCCCGGCGCGCTGGACTGGCGGCTCTGCGAGGCCGCGGCGCTGGCCTTCGCGCGCCTGCGGCTCGCGACGGGCGCCGCCGTTGAAGCGTTCAGGCGGCTTACGCAGGATGCCGCGAAGCTGGAGCAAGCGGGTTTGCTGCTGCCGGCCTGGCGCTTGCGTCTGCTCGCGCTGATCGCGCAGCGCAAGAGCGCGAGCGGCCCGGCGCCCCGCGAGATCGAAGCGGCGCTCGAACCCGTGATCGTTCATCAGATTCCCGGGCTGTTGCTGGAGGCCGGTCCCGCCGTCCTGCCGTTCGTGCCGGCCGGCGACGCCGCGCCTGCGTTGCAGGCGGCCGTCTCGCAACTGCGCGGCTGGCGTGCCCACCCGGTGCGCCCGCGCGCGCAGTTCAGCGGCAAGGAAACCCAGATCCTCGGCCTGCTCGCGACCGGGCAGACCAACAAGTCGATTGCGCGTTCGCTCGATATCTCCGAAAACACGGTCAAGTTCCATCTCAAGCAGATCTTCCAGAAGCTCAGTGTCGACTCGCGGGCGGGCGCCATCGCGGCGGCCATGCAGCAGGGCCTGCTCCCCACGCAGCCGTGATTGACGGCGCATTCGCCGCTTCTTCATCCGCCCCTTCCTCCGAGACTACCCGCACAAAACTACCCATACGGGTAGGCGGGTAGGGCGGCGCGCCCCGGTCCTACTCGCCGCGCCGGTTGCCGCGCGCTTATTGGATTCATAAAGTCCGCCTCAGCAGCCGATCAACAGTCCGCGCCCGGCACATGCCGTGAGCGCGGTATCCGAACGCGGCCCATGCCGTTCGCAACGACATAGTTAGTCATGCTATCTATTAAAACAGGCAGCAATCAGTCAGCAACTTATCAGCCGGCGGCGTCTGAGCCGGCCATCGTGATGCAAGGAGAAATGCGATGACCCGTGGTGGAAAGACCATTCGTGTGGCGACCGATGTCGGCGGCACGTTTACCGATCTCGTCTACTTCGAGATCGATTCGGCGACCGGCTTGCAGACCGTTCGCACCGCAAAAACCGACACGACACCGCCGAATTTCGATCAGGGCGTGATCAATGTGCTCGAGAAGGCCCAGGTCAAGCTCGACGAAGTGAGCTTTCTGGCGCATGGGACGACCGTCGTCATCAACGCGTTGACGGAACGGCGCGGTGTGCGCACCGGGCTCATCACCACGGCGGGCTTTCGCGACGTGCTGGAGATCGCGCGCGCCAACCGTCCCGACTTTTTCAACCTCAAGTGGGTCAAGCCTACGCCGTTCGTGCCGCGGCATCTGCGCCGCGAGGTGGGCGGTCGCATCAATTACGACGGGCGCGAGCGCGAACCGCTCGACTTGCAGGCGCTCGCCGATATCGTGAAGGACTTTCGCCGGGCCGAGGTCGAGGCCGTGGCGATCTGCCTGTTGCACGCCTACGCGAATCCCGCGCACGAACGCGCCGTGCTAGAAGAAGTGCGCCGCCTGTGGCCCGAGGTGTCGGTCGTGGCTTCGCACCAGATCACGCGCGAATGGCGCGAGTATGAGCGCACGAGCACGGCGGTGCTTTCGGCCTACGTGCAGCCGCTTGCCTCGCGCTATCTGGATCAGCTCGAACAAGGCGTGCGCGCCAATGGCTATAGCGCGCCGCTCTACGTGATGCAGTCCAACTGCGGCGTCGATACGGTCGCCCATGCACGCGAAATTCCGATCACGATGGTCGAATCGGGTCCGGCAAGCGGCTTCTGGGGCGCGGCCGAACTGGGCCGCCTGATCGGCGAGCCGAACGTGCTCGCGCTCGACATCGGCGGCACCACGGCGAAGTGCTCGCTCATCGAGAACGGCCAGGTCGCCATCAAGACCGACTACTGGGTCGAGCGCGACCGCGTGAGCGCGGGCTATCCGATCATGGTGCCCGTGGTCGATCTCGTCGAAATCGGCAATGGCGGCGGCTCGATCGCGTGGATCGACGGCTTCGGCAAACTGCACGTCGGTCCCCAGTCGGCGGGCGCGTCGCCCGGTCCGGCAGCGTACGGCAATGGCGGCGAAAATGCCACCACCACCGACGCGAACCTCGTGCTCGGCCGCATCAACAAGGACTATTTCTGCGGCGGCGAAATGGTCGCCGACATGGCGGCCGTCGAGCGCGCGCTCGATCCGCTCACGGTGCAGCTCGGCATGACACGCGAAGAAATTTCCCGCGGTATCATTCGGATTGCGAACGATAACATGGTCAACGCGCTGAAGCTGGTGTCGCTCAATCGCGGCCGCGATCCGCGCGACTTCACGCTGGTCGCCTTCGGCGGCGGCGGTGCGATGCACGCGGTCGCGCTCGGCCAGGAGCTCGGTGTCAAGAAGGTGGTGATCCCGCGCGGCGCATCGGTGTTCTCGGCGTGGGGCATGACCATGTCCGACTTGCGCCGCGACCTGTTCGTGAACCGCTTCTTCCAGACCGCCGACGAAGGGGCGCTGGCCGCCGCGCAAGCCACGCTCGACGAGCTCGTCGAGGCCGCCGTGGCCCAGTTCGTCGACGAGGGCGTGGCGCGCGAGCAGTTGCGTCTCGCGATTCACTGCAAGCTGCGCTACCAGAATCAGGAGCACTCGGTGGAGGTGCCGCTCGGCACCGGTGAGCGCATCGCCGCGCAGTGGAGCGATATCGCGGCGCGCTTTCACACGATCTACGAAAAGCAGTACACGTACCGGCTCGATGCGCCGCTCGAGATCGTTGGCTTCCATATCGTCACGACGTCGGAGATCGGCAAGCTCGATCTTGCGGAACTGCCCACCACGGGCGCCGTGCTGGCGAGCGCCGTGAAGGGAACACGCCGCGTGGACTATGCGCTCGAAGGCGTGCACGAGGCCACCATTTACGACAACGCGAAGCTCGAACCGGGCATGACGTTCGCGGGCCCCGCAATCGTCGAGGACGCGGGCACGACCATCGTCGTGCATCCGGGCAACGCGGCGAGCGTCGATCGCCTCGGCAACCTTCACATCACGCTCTGAGAACGGAGAACGACGATGAGCAAAGTGGACATCTTTACGCTGGAGATCATCCAGAATTCGTTGCAGGCCATTGCCGATGAAATGTTCGCGGCGATGATCAAGACCGCGATGAGCCCGATCATCTATGAAGTGCTCGACATGGGCACCGGCATCACCGACGCGCAGGGCGAGATCGCGAGTTCGGGCTCGGGCGCGCCGGGCTTCATCGCGGTGCTCGACAAGGCGGTCAAGCGCATCCTCGCGCAGCACGCGCAACCGGGCGACATCGAACCGGGCGACGTGTTCATCACCAACGATCCGCACAGCGGCGGCGGCGTCACGCATCTGAACGACGTCGTGCTCGCCATGCCGGTGTTCGCCGGCAACCGACTGATCGCGTGGACCGCGAACATCGCGCATTGGAACGACGTGGGCGGCTCGGTGCCCGGCTCGCTCTCGACCAACGCGGGCGACATCTTCCAGGAGGGCCTGCGCCTTGCCTGCGTGAAGCTGATTTCCGGCGGCAAGCCGATCCGTCCGGTCATGCAGATCCTGCGCTCGAACACGCGCTTGCCCGATTTCATGGAAGGCGATCTGTGGGCTGGCATTGCCGCCGTGCGCGGCGGCTCGGCGCGCATCGTCGAGCTGGCCAGCAAGTATGGCGTCGATCTGTTCCTCGAGGCGGTGACGGATTTCATGAACCTCGGGGAGAAGGTCTCGCTCGGCGCGCTCAAGGACGCGCCGCGCGGCCGCTTCACGATGGACGAGTTGCAGGACGACGGACAGACGTTGCGCGTCACCGTGCAGATCGACGACGACGGCATGACCGTGGACTTGCGTGACAACCCGGCGCAATCGGCGGGCCCGCACAACCTGAGCCGCGACGGCACGGTCGTGGCCGCGCAGATGGCGTTCAAGGCCGTCACCGATCCGCGCGCCGCCACCAATGGCGGCACCTTCCGTCCGCTGACCGTGCTCACGCAGCCCGGCACGGTGTTTGAAGCGCAGAGCCCGGCCGCCGAGGGTTTCTACTTCGAGAACCTGATCCGCGCGCACGACCTGATCCTGCGCTGCCTCGCGGCGCATCTGCCCGAGCGTCTTCCCGCCGGCAACTTCGCATCGATCTGCGGCACCTTCATCAGCGGCGTGCATCCCGACACGGGACGCGCGTTTACGCTGGTCGAGCCCGAGATTGGCGGCTGGGGCGCCGAAGCGGGGCGCGACGGCAACAGCGCGGTCTATTCCGGCATGCATGGCGAAACCTATAACTGTCCCGCGGAGATCTGCGAAGCGCGCTACGGCCTGCACGTGGACTGCATGACGCTCAACGACGAACCAGGCGGCCATGGGCAGTTCCGCGGCGGCCGCGGCGTGCACGTGGAGTATCGGGTGCGCGCCGATCATACGCTGCTCACCTGCGGCTACACGCGCGCGAAGGTCCCGCCGTGGGGCCTCGCAGGCGGCGCGGACGGCTCGCTCAACTATGTCGAAGTGGTCCGCAAGGACGGCACGACCGAGCGGCATTCGATGGTGAGCGCGCTGTCACTCGACCGCGGCGACATCATCCGTATTCGCACCGCGTCGGGCGGCGGCTTTGGCGATCCGGCGGCGCGCTCGCACGCGGCGGTCATCGACGACGTCAAGAACGGCTACGTCAGCGCCGAAATCGCGCAGAGCGTATACGGCGTCTCGCTGTGAGCCGTGTGTTCTCTTCCCGCAGGTCATAGGGACTACTCATGTTTTTAGAAAGCTTGTATGTCGCGCGGCGCGAGGCGCTGCGCGAGAAGCTACGCAGCGGTCTCGTGCTGATGCTGGGCAACGTCGATGCGCCGATCAACTTCGCGCACAACGTTCATCCCTTCCGGCAGGACGCGACGTTCCGTTACTTCTTCGGCGTCAACCGCCCGGGCCTCGCGGCCATCGTCGATCTCGAGAGTGACGAAGATACGGTCTTCGGCGACGACGCCACACTCGACGACGAAATCTGGCTCGGCAAGACGCCGTCGCTCGCGAGCGAGTGCGAGCGCGCGGGCTGCCGTTCGGTGCGCGCTTACGCGGCGTTGGAGGACGCGATCGACCATGCGCTGCGCGATGGCCGCACGGTCCATTTCGTGCCGCCGTATCGCGCGGCGACCACACTGGAAATCGCGCGGTTGCTGGGCTGCGCGGCGCAGGATGTGGCGAGCCGCGCGTCGGCGGCGCTGATCGACGCCGTTGTCGCGCTACGCGAGATCAAGCGTGCCGAGGAAATCGCCGAGATCGAATCCGCCCTTGAAATAGCCGGAGAAATGCATCGAGCTGCGATGCGCGCCGCTCGCCCCGGTGCTCATGAACGCGACGGCGTCGCGCGGATGCACGAGGTGCTGACGCGCCACGGTGTTCTGGAGGCCTATCAATCGGTCTTCACGAAGCGCGGCGATATTCTGCACAACTTCAACTACGACGGCCAACTGGCGCGTGGCGATCTCGTCGTCAACGATTCGGGCGCGACGAGCGCGCTCGGCTACGCGAGCGACATCACTCGCACGCTGCCCGTGGGCGGACGCTTCGACACGCGCCAGCGCGAGCTCTACACGCTTTTGCTGGAGGCGCAGGACGTGGGCATTCGCGGCTCGCGCCCCGGCGTGCGTTACGCCGATGTGCACCGCGCCGCGGTCACGCATCTCGTCGAGGGCATGACGCAGATGGGCATCTTCAAGGGTCCCGTTGACGACGTGGTGTCGTCGGGCGCCTATGCGGTCTGCTTTCCGCACGGTCTCGGCCATCAACTCGGGCTCGACGTTCACGACATGGAATCGTATGGCGAAGACCGCGTAGGCTACGACGCCGAAACGGCGCGCAGCGCGCTGTTCGGCTTGCGCAGCCTGCGTATGGGCAAGCCGCTCAAGCGGGGCATGGTGCTCACGGTCGAGCCCGGCATCTACTTCATCGAGGCGCTGATCGAGCGCTGGGCGGCGGAGCAGCGCCACGCGAGCCTGATCGACTACGCCATATTGCGCCGCTACGTGGGAGTGGGCGGCATGCGTGTCGAGGACGAGATCGAAATCACGGCGGCCGGCGCACGCGTGATGGGCACGCCGATTCCCAAAACGGTGAGCGAGATCGAAGCGGTGATGGCCGACTGATCGCCTGCGAAACCCGCGCGCGTCGAAAAGGGCGCGCGCGGAGCTCCGGACGGTGCGCGAAGCACGCTGCTTAATAAGGATGACGAAATTTAAAATGGGCGGGAGAATGGCATGAAGGTTCAGCGTATGTTGGCGATCGGCGGAGCCGGTCTGATGCTTTTCGCAGGTGCCGCGCCGCTGGCGTGCGCCGACGAATTCATCGGTTACGGGCAGGCCGGCGCGCCGAATTCGTGGGCGCTCGAAGCGTTCCCGGTATATCAGCACACCAGTCCGAATTCCAACCAGATCTATTCGTCGTTCAATCCGGCGTATTTCACCGAGACCGGCTTTACCGGTACGCATCGCGATCAGTTCGAGTTCTGGATCAACGGTTCGGTCGGCTACGCGAACCCGCATGGGGTTCCCGGTGCGAGCGGCTTTGGAGGCGCGTATCCGAACCTTGGCATCGAGTACTACTACAACGTCGTGGTGCCCGACCAGCCCGTGGGCACGCCAGGCTACAAGACCTTCTGGACCAGTCCCACGCTCACGGTGAGCTTTCCGAACGGCAGTACGAAAGGCGCGGGCTTTGGCGCGGGCGCGAACCAGTATTCGTACAGCTTCAACGTCAACAACTACATCCAGATCGGGCGTGTAGGCGTGACCATCAATCCGGTCGAACTGACCTTTGCGTCGCGCAACCTGAACGCGACCGACATCGGCAACGGACAGATCGAGCATCTGCGCGGCGGCTTGAGTATGACGCTGCTCGACATCGCGGGCGGCTACCAGGTGCGCGACGACCTCTTCATCGGTCTGCACCATGCGTACAGCATCTACAGCGCGGCGGCATCCGATTTCGAGGAGATGCGCGAAGGCAAGATCGGTCCGGCGTTCAGCTATTACGGCCTTGCGAAATACGGCGTCTATATTTCCGGCAATCTCAACTTCGATTACTACACGTCGTCGAACCTGCGGCATTCGATTTCGTTCACGATGGCGCTCGTGAAATATCTGTAACGCGTTGGTAGATGCCTGGCATTCCAGACTAATCAGACTAACGGGTCTATCAAGGAGATCTGCAATGAGCAATCAATTCAAGGGTGAGCCGGCGGACGCGCCGGTTTCGGTACGCTGGCTCAATCCGGTGGGCATCGCGACCTGGAATCGCCCGATCGCTGAAATGCTGCACGCCATCAAGCAGCCGTCGACATCGGTGGAGGTGGTGTCGCTCGACATGACGCCGACGCCCACGCATCTGGAGTATCGCGCCTATGAGGCGCTGATCGACGAAAAGACCGTGGGTGTCGCGCGCGACGCCGGCGTGCAAGGCGTCGATGCGATGGTGATCGGCTGCTTCTACGACCCCGCACTCGAAGCGGCGCGCGAAATCTCGGCACAGACCGTCGTGGTGGGGCCGTGCCAGGCGAGCCTGCAGATCGTGGCGAATCTGGCCAATCGCTTTTCGGTGATCGTGGGCCGCGAGAAATGGGTCGAGCAGATGCGCGAGCGTGTGCGCGGCTATGGCATGCTCGATCGCCTTGCGTCCATGCGTTCGCTCGATATGGGCGTGAACGACTTCCAGGCCGATCCGGAGCGCACACGCGCTCGCATCATCGAACAGGCGCGCCGCGCCGTGGAGGAAGACCGTGCGGAAGCCGTGATTCTTGGCTGCACGATCGAATTCGGCTTCTTCGACGCCGTTCAGCAGGCGGTCGGTGTGCCCGTGATCGATCCGGTCGTGGCCGCCTTCAAGCTTGCGGAGTCGCTCGCGCAGTTCAAGCGCCGGTTCGGCTGGCAGCCGTCGCGTGTGTGGAGTTGCGAGCCGCCGCCCGAAAGCGAGCTGCACGACTTCGGCCTGTTTGCCGGGCCCGCGCCGCTCGGCGACGTCGTGACGTGCTGAACCGCGGTCACCATTCACATCGGCATATCGACAGGGAAAATCATGACGCATTCTTCGCAGAACGCCGGCGGGGCGCTACCGCCGGCACTCGCGGCGGGCCTCGCCGCGGGCGCGGCTGGCTTCGACGACGCCGCGCGCCATGGCGCGCAGCCGCATTCGACCACGGCGATTCAGGTCGGCAAGGTCTTCGAGACGCTGCCGCTCACGCGCGAGCATCTGAAAGGCTGTCTCGCGCTCTTCTTCGTATTCGTGATCGAAGCGTGGGAGATGATGATCATCGTCTACAGCTCGCCGCTGATCTCGCGCGATTTCAATCTCGGGCCGGTCGCGATCGGCAACCTGATCGGCGCGATCTTCGTGGGCATGGGGATTGGCTCGATCTTCTGGGGGCCGCTTTCGGAACGACTCGGCCGCAAGACGTCGGTGATCTGGAGTCTCGTGATGTACGGCGTGGTCTCCACGGCGAGCGCGTTTTCGCCCGACTATGCCGTGCTTTACGCGCTGCGGCTCGTCTCCGGCATCGTTGCGGCGGGTATGCTGGTGGTGACGTTCCCGTATTTCGAGGAGTTGCTGCCGGTCCACAAGCGCGGACCGTTCACGGTCTATCTCGCGGCAGGCTGGCCCATCGGCATGATGCTCGCCGTGGGCGCCACGATCTGGCTGATGCCGTTCGGCTGGCGCTGGGTGATCGGCGTGAGCTCGGTGGCGGCGTGCTGGGCGCTCGTGGTGGCGCGCTGGGTGCCGGAGTCGCCGTACTGGCTTGCCGCTGCGGGGCGGCAGGAGGAGGCTCGCGCGGCGATCGCGCGTTTGAGCCGTGGCGCGCTATCCATCTCGCCGCAACAAACGCTCACCGTGGAAGCGGTCGTGCGCAGCGTATGGCGCGATATCTTCGCGGGCCGAACTCTCGTCATGACGATGCTGCAGGTGTGCATCAACTTCACGTTCGCATGGGGATACTGGGGACTGCAAACATGGCTGCCCACCTTGCTCCAGCAACGCGGATTGAGCCTGCCGCAAAGCTATGGCTTTATCGCCATCTCGGCCTTGTGCATGATTCCCGGCTATATCAGCGCGTCGTTCCTCACCGGGCGCTTCGGCCGCAAGAAAGTGATGATCGCCTATGTGGCGCTTTCGGCGGTCGCGGGCTACGTGTTCGCCAATGCACAAACGCAAGGGACGCTCTACTTCAGCAATTTCGCGCTCGCGTTCTTCAGCCTCGGCGCGTGGGGCGTCTGGGATACCTGGGTCGGCGAAATGTACGCGACGCGGTTACGCACTATCGGCTATAGCTGGGCCATTTTTGCACAGCGCGTTGCCAACTTCGCCGCGCCCGCCTTTATCGGCTTTCTGGTCGCGCGCGGCTCGTCGTTCAACATGACGACCACCTTCATCAATCTGTTTCTCGTCGTCACGGTATTGCTCGCGCTGCTGTTGCCGGAAACCGAGGGCAAGGAGCTCGCATGACCCGCAACGAACACGATGCATGCCCGGCGCCAGCCGTTGGCACATGGCGAAACCAGTATGGCTCGCTGCTCGACATCACCGGGCATGACACCAGCGGATTCGTTTCCGGCACGTATCGCTCCGAAACGGGGGCGACCGGAACGTATCCGGCGGTGGGCTGGATCGGCGAGGCGCACGAGGGCAATTGTCCGTTCGCGATCTCGGTGTTCTGGCGCCCGCTCGACAGCGACGTAGTCGATCCGGGCTGGCACTGGGTCTCCGTGATGACGGGCGTGCTCTATACGGACACGCATTTGCAGGTGCAGCACGGCCTTGTGGCCTCCGGTTCCTTCGATGCGGTCGAATTGAGCGAGCCAGGCGTTTATTCGGAAACGCTGGTGTTCGATCGCGTGAGCGCGCCGCCTCGGGCGGTCGAGCAGGGCGCGCCGAAGGCGGCGGCAAGCCGCGCAGTGGGCTTGCGCGGCGAGCCGCATGGCTGGATCGAATCCATCGACTACGTGTACGACGAAGCGGGCCGCGTGAGCGGTACGCTCACGACGCGCGACGGCGTGGCGCTGCCTGTGGCTGGCTTCATTGACCCGGCACCTCAGGGCGCCTTGCAAAGCGTCTCGCTCACCATGCTGAAGCCCGGCAACGACGGGCGCGCGAAGGCTATCGGCGTAGGCGGTTTTGTCGATCGACTCGCGAAACGTGCCGCGCTCGAACGCTTCACGGCGCGCGCCGTCGCGCACGGCAATCGCTATGCCGGTGTCTCGATTGCTCACGACGCGCTCGCGGTCGCGTTCATCGACAGCCCATCTAAAGGGAGTCACGGGTCTTCGCATGAGGCCAGCGGGCCATGACAGCAATCTTTGTACGACGACGGAACCACGAGGAGAACAACACCATGAACCGGATGCGAACCCAGATCATTGCCGTTGCGCTGGCGCTTGTAACGGGCGCGGCTTGCGCGCAAGGCGGCTCGCCGCTCACGCCGGAATCGGCTTCGGAGATTGTCGCGGCAACCGCACGCAACAAGCAGATGGTCGCGGACGTGCGCCAGTTGCTTGCGGCCACTGGAATCGACGCAAGCAAGGTCAAGGTACGCGCGCGCGACGGCGTCGTGACATTGAGCGGGAAGGTTGCCGATACGGCCGCGGCCGACGCCTGTGCGTCTGCGGCAGCCTCGGTTAGCGGCGTGACAAGCGTGCGGAACAAACTACATACGATGAAATGAAACGGCCCACGGTAATCTGCTTCAATGGGTGCATGGCAATAATCTTGTTGGAGGCCTTCTCATGCCTATTATCAGAATAGAACTCTCCCCGGGCAGAACGCCCGAGCAAAAGGCGACTTTCCTTTCCGAACTCACCAGTCTGGCTGCGAGAGTTCTGAAATGCCCTGTTGAATCGATCGATGTGCTGTTTGTCGAGATCGAGCCTTCGAATTGGGCGCATGGCGGAAAGTTCTATGCGGCGCCGATGTAGTTGTCGGATCTGGATGCGCCGTCGGCGGCGCTAATAGCGTGGCCGGATGCGGGGCAAGCACGACTCAACCCACGCCCCCCATCAAGCCCGTCTCCCCACTCCCCGCAACCGGATCGCCCGACACGACACGATTTCTACCTCCTTCCTTGGCGGCATAAAGCCGTTGATCAGCTATCCGAATCAATGCGTCGAGGTCGGCGCGCCGGTCCGCCATGCGCTCGGCCACACCAATCGAGACAGTGAAACGGATTTTCGGATTGCGCGGGGCGCCCTTCGGGGTCGGCTTGAGATCTTCGATCAGCGTCGGCTCGTCGCGATGCAGAGGGGGAATCGTCGCGAGCTCCCGGGCGCCGATGCCCCGGATGGGCGCGTCGGGATCGGGAACGCTCACGCTCCAGAGCGCATGTTGCTGGGCATCGAGCCCCGCCTGCAGCGGGGCGTCCGTTACGGGATCGAGATGCGGCGACTGCTCCGCAATCAGTCGTTCGGCGGTTCCCCGCAGGAAGGCCTGCTGCCGCATGACCCCGCGAATGCCGGTGTCCAGCGCGAACGCCTGCAATTCGAGCCGATGGGCGCGCTCGCGCGCCGCCAGAGCCTGTGCTCCGGCTTGCCCGATGGCGTGGCTGGGTCCATGTGTGCTCCACGGGTTTGCGCCCTGATTTTTCGCCGAATGATTCGCCAAACCGCCGCTTCGAGATGCTGTGTAATGCCGGACGGCTTTTATGAATCTTCCAGCTGCCGTTACCCGTCGCTCTGCACCCCAAATCGACGATAAAGCCGCCGCGCCGCATAGTCGAGCAGAAACCCCAACGCGCCAATCACGAGCACGACCGCCATTAGCTCCGAATACGCGAGCCGGTCGCGCGTATCGAGAATCAGATAGCCGAGCCCCGAACTCACGCCGAGCATTTCGGCGGGCACGAGCACGATCCACAGGATGCCGATGGCGAGCCGCACGCCCGTGAGCACGTGCGCGGCGATGCCCGGCACGTAGATGTGCCAGAGCATTTCGGTGCGCGTCGCGGCGAGGCTCTCGCCAAGCTGGACCCAGCGCACGTCGATGTGCTGGACGCCGGCCGCCGTGCTCATGACGATGGGCCACACCGCCGCGAACGCCAGCAGGAAGTACACCGGCGGATCGCCCACGCCGAGCGACATCACGGCAATCGGCATCCACGAAAGTGGCGAGATCATGCGCAGGAATTGCAGCGCGGGCGAGAGCGCCGTTTCGAGCGCCTTCACGCGGCCGATCAGAAAGCCGAGCGGCACGCCAATCGCCATCGCCAGCGCGAGACCGACGCCGATGCGCCGCAGGCTCGCGCCGATATGCGCGAACAGCCGATCTTCGCTGACGAGCGAAGGGAAGGTCTGCAGCGCCGCGAGCGGGCCGAATTGCGCGGCGAGCGGGTTGTGACGCGCGAGCGCCGTCACGCCGATCCACCAGAGCGCGAGAATCGCCGCGAGGCCGAGCATGCCGAGCGCCGCGCGGGCGAGCCGGCCGCGCGCGCGTTGGCGGCGCACGCCGCCGGCTGGTGCGGCGGCGCGATGCGCGGGGCCGGAGCGGGCAGGCAGGCTAGACAACGATCGTCTCCGTGCGTGCATAGGTGGTTGGCAGTCCAAACGTCTTCATGCCGCCCACGGCTTCGATGCTCTTCTTCACGAAGCGGTCGTCGACGAGATCGCGCGCGACGAACGCCGGGTCGAGCGTCTTGAGGAACTGCCCGTTGCCTTCGACCTGAGTTGTCTTGAGGCGCCGCACGAGTTCCTCGGTGTACGCGGGGTAGGGATAGGGCTGGAAGTCGATGCGCTTCTCGTGCCAGTCGCCGTGAACGATGGCGCGGTCGGCGAGATAGCGCGCTTCGTCGGCGGGCGTGGGCGCGAGCACGCTTTGCAGCAGGCCGGCCGCGTGCGGCGTGTAGTGGTTGGCGCCGCTCTTGGAGAGCAGTTGCGCGGCCTCCTGCGGATGCGCGCGCGTCCACACTTGCGCCTGCACGATCGCATCGACGACTTTCTGCGACCACGCGGGACGCTCGCTGAGGTCGCGCTCGTGCATGAACACCACGCAGCATGCGTGATCGCGCCATACGTCGCCCGTGAAGCGCAGGATCTTGCCGACCTTGAGCGCCTCCGCCGCCGCGTTGAACGGCTCCGCGACGATGTAGCCCGCGATCTGCTTCGCGGCGAGCGCGGGCGGCATGTCGGAAGGCGCCATCACGACGAGGCGCACTTCGTTGGGCTTGAGCGCGCCGTCCTTCGTGAGCACCGGCGTAAGTCGTTGTGCGCGCAACATGTCTTGCAACACGACGTTATGAATGGAATACCAGAACGGCACCGCGAAGGTCTTGCCGCCCAGATCGGCGAGCGTGCCGATCTCGGGGGCGACCGTGAGCGCCGATCCGTTGACGTGATTCCACGCCACGACTTTCGCGGGGGCGCGGCTGCCGTAGCGCGCCCAGATCGTCATGGGCGAGAGCAGGTGGACGACGTTGACCTGACCGGAGAGGAAGGCCTCGACGAGCTGCGCCCAGCTGCGCAGCAGCGTGGGTTTTTCGACCTGCAAGCCCGCCTGCGCGAAATAGCCGTTGTTGTGCGCGACGAGCAGCGGGGCGGCGTCGGTGATAGGCAGATAGCCGATGCGCAGCGGGGCGTCCGGTTCGCTCGCGGCGCGCGCGTCGAGTGCGCCGAGCAGCGGCGCGGCGCCTGCGAGCGTGAAAAGCGATGCGAGCTTGAGCCACTCGCGGCGGGTCATCGGAAGCTGGCACATGCGGGGGGGCGTCCTCGTCGGTGGGTCGATGTCGATGTCAGGATTGCGGCGCGGCGGTGCGCGCCATCGATTCGTGCAGCGCGCTCACGAGCCGCACGCGCAGCGCGCCGAGCGCCTGAACCTGCGCGTCGCGCGGCGCGGGCACGTCGATCGCGAGATCGAGCGCGATGCCGCCGCGTCCGAGCACGCAGACGCGGTCGGAAACGAGCAGCGCCTCGTCGATGTCGTGCGTGACAAGCAGCGTCGCGGCTTGCGTGTCGCGCACGACTTGCAGGAGCAGGCGCTGCATGTCGGCGCGCGTGACTTCGTCGAGCGCGCCGAACGGTTCGTCGAGCAGCAGCGTGCGCGGTTCGCGCGCGAGCGCACGGGCGAGCGCGGTGCGCTGCGCCATGCCGCCGGAGAGCTGGCGCGGCGCGAAATGCGCGGCGTGCGCGAGGCCGACTGCCTGGAGCGCCGTGGCCACGCGCGCCTCGCGGATGCCGCGCGCGAGCGCGGGCTGGCGGCGGAAGTTCAGGCCGAACGCCACGTTGCGCTCGACCGAAAGCCAGGGCAGCAGGCACGGGTCCTGGAACGCGAGCGCCACGTCCGGGCGCGTGCCTTCGAGCCGCTCGCCATCCACGTGCACCTCGCCCGCCGCGGGCGCGATCAGCCCGGCGGCGATGCGCAGCAGCGTGGACTTGCCCGCGCCGCTCGCGCCGAGGATCGCCACGAGTTCGCCCGCGCGCACTTCGAGATCGACGCCGTCGAGCACGTTGCGCTGCTGCCAGCCCATGCGGATGCCGCGCAATGCGAGGCGCGCCGCGTCCGTTGCAAGCGCGCCGCGGCTCATGCGGCCTCGCTGCGGCGATGCTGCGCGAGCTGGTTCTTCAGCTGCACGAGCGTGGGCGTGACGATGGGCACGAAGGCGGCTTCGCGGCTGCGGCGCGCCGTGTCGTTCGTCACGCGCGGCGTGCCCGGCGCGCAGAGATAGCCGCGGCCGCCGGCCGCCTGCACGTCGAGGCGCGCCGCAGCCGCGACCACATCGGCGAGACCGATGCGCACTTCGAACTGCGCGGCGGGCTGGGCGACGAACGCGCCGCTCGTCACGCCGTCGTAGAGGCGCGCGGTCAGCGCGTCGAGCTCGCGGCGCAGCGCGGCGGCATCGTCATCGAGCGCGGCGCGCACGGCGGGGCTACTTGCATCGATCGATTCGAGCGCGCGGCGCGCGAGTCCGATCGACATCCCGCATTGCAGGCCGAGGAACGCGGGGCGGGCGCGCGCAAGGAACGCGCGCGCGTCGGCGGCGATCAGCCAGCTCGCGTCGAGCACCGTGTTCGAGAGCGTGAGCGCGGCCGTGTTGCTGCCGCGCAGGGCGATCAGGTCGAGGTCGTCGCTGCGCATTACGCCTGGCGCATCGTGCGGCACGGCGAAGATCGCGGGCGGCGCGCCGTCGTGACGGTCGAACGCGGCGGCGACCATGAAGCCTTCGCGGCGCAGGTTCGTGATCCACGGCAGCGCGCCGTCGAGCGCGAAGCGCGTGGCGCCGCTGTCGAGCGGCACGGCGTGCAGATGGAGCGGCTCGATTGCGCAGAGATACTTCATGGCGTTCGAGAGGCCCGTGGCGCCCGCGTGGGTGCCCGCGAGCAGCGCAGGCAGCCAGCGGGCGCGCAGCGCCTCGTTATCGCTTTGCAGCAGGTATTCGATGAACGAGCGCTGCCCCCAGAACACGAACGCGCTCGCGAGCGAATGGCGCGCGACGGCGGCAATGGCTTCGATCGCGTCGATGGTCGTGCCGCCCGAGCCGCCCAGCGCATGCGCTACGCCGACGCGAAACAACTCCGCGCGCGCGAGGCGCGGCACGATCTCGCTCGCGTGATTGTGATGCTGCGCGTGGGCGTCGATGGCCTCGGCGTGCGCGTCGAGCCAGGCCGCGAGATCGGCGGGCAGCGTGTGGACGAGCGCGCGTGTCATGCGGCGCGCCCGCCCGCTTCCCAGCGCCAGGCGGCCAGTTGCGGATTCAATTCGTTTTGCGCGAGATTGTTCGCGAAGTTGCAGAGCGTGGCGAGGCTCACGCCGAGCACGACTTCGAGCGCGTTTGCATCGCTGAAGCCGGCCTCGAGAAACGCAGCGAGCGCCGCGTCGGGCACGGCGCCGCGTGTAGCGATGACCTCGCGCGCGAACGTGGCCACGGCGTCCAGACGCGCATCGCCGCTCGCGCGGCCGTCGCGCAGCGCGTCGACGACCGCCGCGGGCAATTGCGCTTTCTTGAGCGCGACGGCCGTATGGCCGGCGACGCAAAAACCGCAGCCGTGAATCGCGGCGGCCGTGATCTGCACGGCTTCGCGCTCGGCGAGCGTGAGGCCGCTGCGGCCATTGATCTCGCCGACGGTCAGATACGTTTCGAGCGCGACCGGCGCATTGGCGAGCGAGGCGACGAGATTCGGCAGAAAGCCGTTCGCGGCCTGCGAACGCTCCAGAAACGGGCGGCTCGCTTCAGGCGCGCTCTCGACGGTGTGCAGCGGCAGACGGCTCATGACGGTTCCTCGCAGATTCGATGAAAGTGGCTCGATTATGTTGGCGCGCGCAGCGGCGGGCAATGCGCAGGCGTCTGCGATTCATGCGGATTTGTCTTGCGTGCGGGTATGGGTGTGGGTTTGGGTGCGGTCAGGCGGGCTTCGATGTCGATGAATCGCCGAGCAAGGCGCTCAGCGAAGCGCTCAATGAAGCGCAAGCTGCGTGTCGGTATTGGCATCGGCATGATTCGCAGTGCGCCGCCATGCGCCGGGCTGCACACCGGTCACGCGTTTGAACGCCTGCGCGAAGGCCGATTCCGATTGATAGCCGACTTGCCCGGCGGCATCGGGCGTACTCGCGCCGGTGCTCAGCATCGACGCCGCGAGCTTCATGCGCACGAGCGTGACGAATTGCGCGGGCGGCTGCCCCGACAACTCGGCGAACAGCTTGCAGAACCGCGCGCGCGACATGTGGATGAATTCGGCCATGCTGGCCGTGGTCCAGGGCTTGCCGGGATCGGCGACGATGGCCGCGACGAGCGGCGCGAACGCGGGCCGGCGCATCAGCGACCAGAAGCAGGGCGCCAGTTCGTCGTTGCCGTCGAGCGCGCGCAGCGCGTAGACGAACAGCAGGCTCGTGAGACGCGCGATGAGCGGCGAGGGCGTGCGTGGATCGAGCAGCGCCTCGGCGCGAATCAGCTCGAAGATCTGGCGCGCGCCATGGAGCGCGGACTGATCGCGGCGCGCAATCACGTGATCGGGCAGCAGGCCGAGCACGAGGTCGTCGAGTCCCGATTTGAACTCGAAGAAGCCGCACGCGAGACCGAGACTGCCGGGCGCTTCGTGGCCCGCGGCGTCGAGCGGCGTCATCGTGCCCGCGCGCGCCGTTTCGCGGCCGCGCTCGGGCGCGAGCGGATCGGGTGACAGGCAGTGCGGCGTATCGGCGAGCAGGAACACGGCGTCGCCCGCCGCGAGCGCCACGCTGCGCGCGGGGCGCAGCGCCTGCGCCGGCAGATGCAGCCAGCACTGGCCGTGCAGCACCACATGAAAGCTCGCGCGCCGGTGCCCGCTCGTCGAAGCCTGCCACGCGCCGCAATACTGGCCGACGTGGAAGAGCGTGCTGCTCAGTTCAAGACCTTCGAGCAGCCACGCGGAGAGAGCATCGACATGAGAGGGCATACGTTCCATCCAGCTTGTGCAAAAGCCTCGGCGAACCTCGGGCACGGTGTCTCACCATAATCGGTTCCGGCGCTGATGCAACGAAATTCTCGTTAGATGCTTATCTGCGGTTTCGCATAAGGCGACGATTTCCGTTTTTGCACATGCAGCGCCGCTTCATTTGCATTGCAGATTTAATTGGTTGGCGCTCCGGGGCGCCGGTCGCATAGTGGATTCCAGTCGTCTATAGACAGCAGCAGCGGACAGCAGCACGTCCACCGGCGCCGCTGGCACACAAGGAGACACCATGGCAGTCGAATCGCTGGAAAAGCCACTACACGCGGACCTCGAAACCTCGCGCCGGGCGGCGCAGGCGGCGGCCCTTCCTTACGCGGGAAGTCTCACGCCGCAGCAGGCGTGGGCGCTGCATCAATCGGGCGACGCCGTGCTCGTCGACGTGCGCACCGCCGAGGAGCGCCGCTTCGTGGGCCACGTGCCCGACACGCTGCACGTGGCGTGGGCGACCGGCACGAGTTTTACGCGCAACCCGCGTTTCGTGCGGGAGCTCGAAGCCAAAACCGGCAAGCACGCGGCCATCGTGCTGCTGTGCCGGAGCGGCAACCGCTCGGCGCAGGCCGCCGAGGCGGCCACGCGCGCCGGCTTCACGCAGGTGTTCAATGTGAGCGAGGGCTTCGAAGGCGAGCGCGACGACGCGGGCCGGCGCGGCACGCGAAACGGCTGGCGTTTTCACGGTCTGCCCTGGGTTCAGGATTAGTTTGCGCGGCGTGACCGCGCCCGAGGAAGGGGGGCATGGCGTGACGGTATTTCATGTGACGGACATCGTCGATGCGCTGCGCACGGTGCGCCAGCGCTGGCGCGAAGTGCAGCGGCGCTCGCTGGAGCCGGGCGGGCGCGAATTGCCTTCGCGCGAGGTACTCGCGGAGATCGTGGCGACGCTCAAGGGCGTGCTCTTTCCGATGCGCCTGGGTCCGGCCGATCTGCGGCAGGAGAACGAGGACTTCTTTGTCGGGCATGCGCTCGACTCCGCCTTGCAGGCGCTCGTGGGGCAGGCGCATCTGGAGTTGCGCTACCGCGCGAGGCAGCAGGGGACCGAGAGCGAGGCGCGCGTCGAGGACCAGGCTTCGGCGCGAGTGCGCGAGTTTGCATCGCGCCTGCCGGAGATCCGCGAGGTCCTGGACACCGACGTGCTGGCGGCGTTTCAGGGAGACCCCGCGGCCGGCAGCGTGGACGAGGTCCTGCTCTGCTATCCGGGCGTGCTCGCCATCATCCACCACCGCCTCGCCCATGAGTTGTACCGGCTCGGCTTGCCGCTGCTCGCGCGCATCGTTGCCGAACATGCGCATGCGCAGACGGGCATCGACATCCATCCCGGCGCGCGGATCGGGGCCAGTTTCTTCATCGATCATGGCACGGGCGTGGTGATCGGCGAGACCGCCGTGATCGGCGAGCGCGTTCGTATCTATCAGGCGGTCACGCTGGGCGCGCGGCGGTTTCCTCGCGATGCGAACGGCAATCTGGAGAAAGGCGGCGCCCGTCACCCCATCGTCGCAGACGACGTGGTGATCTACGCGGGCGCCACGATTCTCGGCCGGGTGACGCTCGGGCGCGGCGCCGTGATCGGCGGCAATGTCTGGCTGACGCAGGACGTGCCGCCGGGCGGCCACGTGAGCCAGGCGAGTCTGAATAGCGAGGCAAGCAGCGGGGCTGGCGTGCTCGCATGAATCGAATAAAGCAGGCCGTCACTGAAACGGAATCGCATAAATATTTAGTCATGCGAATAATCTGGAAACGGAGATCGTGCGATGTCCGTTGCGTGCGCCTTCGAATGTCTGGCGTAAAGGGATGATGACGCCGCTGGTGAGGGATCTGGGCGCGGCGGTGCGCAAGCTGCGCGAAGGTCATGCATGGTCGCAGGAGCATCTGGCCGAAATGGCCGGGCTGAACCGCTCGTTCGTCGGCGAGATCGAGCGCGGCTCCACCATCGTGTCGATTGTGACGCTGGAGAAACTCGCGCGCGCCTTCGACGTCTCGATCGCGGCGCTATTGCCGGACCACGGTAGCACGGTCGCGCCACCTGTCGATGTCGAATGACTCGGGGAAGCGCGTGGCACATGCATTGGCGGCTATAGCATGTTGAAGCCGCGGGGCTGCAGTTCTCATAATTCGATTCGCTCATATGCTTTGCTGTTTTTCTTCTATAAAACCTGGAGCCTGAAACATGTCGACGATCGTGAGCAGCCCCACGGCGCTCGGAGATAACGCGGCGCGGCAGCTTGCCAACGCCACCAAAACCGTTCCCCAGCTTTCCACCATTACGCCGCGCTGGCTGACGCATTTGCTGCAGTGGGTGCCGGTCGAAGCGGGCATCTACCGGCTCAACAAGGTCAACAACCCCGAAGCGGTGGTCGCTGCCTGCACGGCGCGCGAGGACGAGAGCACGCTGCCCAATACCTATGTGCCTTACGAGGAGCATCCGCGCGAATACTTCCTCAATGCGGTGAGCACGGTGCTCGACGTGCACACGCGCATCTCCGATCTCTATAGCAGTCCGCACGATCAGATCAAGGAGCAACTGCGTCTCACGATCGAGACGATCAAGGAGCTCCAGGAAAGCCAGCTCATCAACAATCCCGATTACGGGTTGCTTGCGAACGTGGAGGAGGACCAGCGCCTGTTCCCGTTGACGGGCGCGCCCACGCCCGACGATCTCGACGAGCTGCTGACGAAAGTCTGGAAGGAGCCGGCGTTTTTCCTCACGCATCCGCTCGCGATCGCGGCGTTCGGCCGTGAATGCACGCGCCGGGGCGTGCCGCCGCCCACGGTCAGCCTGTTCGGTTCGCAGTTCATCACGTGGCGCGGCATTCCGCTGATTCCGTCCGACAAGGTGCCGGTGGCCGACGGCAAGACGAAGATCCTGCTGCTGCGCGTGGGCGACAAACGCCAGGGCGTGGTCGGCCTCTATCAGCCCGGCGTGGCGGGCGAGCAGGGACCGGGGCTCTCGGTGCGCTTCATGGGCATCAACAATCAGGCGATCGCGTCGTATCTGATTTCGCTGTATTGCTCGCTCGCGGTCCATTCGCCCGATGCACTCGCGGTACTCGATGAAGTGGAGATCGGCAAGTACCATGACTATGCAGACACCTATCGCTAATCCGGCGGGCCTGCCCGATCCGGCGACGCTCGCGCGTCTCGCGACGGAATTCTTCAGCGCGCCGCCGGGCACGGCGGTCGCGCCGGAGGTCTCTACGGGCAGCGGCGCGGTGGGCGGCGTGCCGTCGGCGCTGCCCGCGGCCGCGCCGATCCTCGCGTCGGTCGGCAACCCGGCGCCGGGCGGCTCGCCGCTCGCGGGGCCGGGCGGCTTCGGCACGGGCGTGCCGGGCGCCGCGCCGCCGCAGGGCATCGTGCCGGGCATCAATCTCGCGCCGTCCGCGCCCACGCACGTCCTCTCGCTCGGCAACCGTGCGCCCGCGCTTGCGCCGCATGCGGCCGCGCAGAATGGCTTGCCGGACAACGTCGTGACGATTGCACCCGCGCTCGAGCCGCGCGTGGGCGGCGCCGCGCTCGCCGTGCCCGCGCAGCAGGAGGAGGCGCGCGCGCAGGCCCGGCAAGCATCGTCTGCTTCGCCTTCGCCGTTCTACTTTCTGGCCGACCCGCAGCGCAGCGTGCGCGACACGCAACCGGCGCTCGCGGTGCCTCGCGATTTCACCAGCGACGTGGCCGATCCGAGATCGTTCGGATTGCCAACCGAAAACGATTTGCGTGAGCTCCTGCCGCTGCATCGCTTCAAGCAGGACGAAGCCGGTCATGCGCCTTCGCGCCAGGGGTCGCTCTACGTGCTCGACGACGCGCGGTCCGCCGCGCATCCGCGCGAAGCGCAGCGCGAACCCGCCTTCGCGCCGGCGCATCCGCCGTTCGACGTCAACGCGGTGCGGCGCGATTTCCCGATCCTGAGCGAGCGCGTCAACGGCAAGCCGCTCATCTGGTTCGACAACGCGGCCACGACGCACAAGCCGCAGGCCGTCATCGACCGGCTCGCCTGTTTCTACGCGCACGAGAACTCGAACATCCATCGCGCCGCGCATACGCTGGCCGGCCGCGCGACCGATGCCTACGAGCATGCGCGCGAGACCGTGCAGCGTTTCATCGGCGCGTCGTCGCCCGAGGAGATCGTGTTCGTGCGCGGCGCCACGGAGGCGATCAACCTGGTCGCGAAGTCGTGGGGCGAGCAGCATATCGGCGAAGGCGACGAGATCGTGGTGTCGCATCTCGAGCACCACGCGAACATCGTGCCCTGGCAGCAACTCGCCGCGCGCAAGGGGGCGACGCTGCGCGTGATTCCCGTCGACGATTCGGGCCAGGTGCTGCTCGAGGAATATCGCCGCTTGCTGAACGACCGCACGAAGATCGTCGCGGTCACGCAGGTGTCGAACGCGCTCGGGACCATTGTGCCGGTCGCGGAGATCGTCGAGCTCGCGCATCGCGCGGGGGCGAAGGCGCTCGTGGACGGTGCGCAGTCGGTCTCGCACATGCGCGTGGACGTGCAATCGCTCGATGCGGACTTCTTCGTGTTCTCGGGGCACAAGATCTTCGGGCCGACCGGCATCGGTGTTGTCTATGGCAAGCGCGACATTCTCGAAGACATGCCGCCGTGGCAGGGTGGCGGCAACATGATCGCCGACGTGACGTTCGAGCGTACGGTGTTTCAGCCGCCGCCCAGCCGCTTCGAGGCCGGCACCGGCAATATCGCCGACGCGGTCGGGCTGGCCGCGGCGCTGGAGTACGTGACCCGCATCGGCATCGAGAACATCGCGCGGTACGAGCATGACCTGCTCGCCTATGCGACGAGCCTGCTCGTGCCGATTCCCGGCGTGCGTCCGGTCGGCACCGCGCGCGAGAAGGCCAGCGTGCTGTCGTTCGTGCTGAAGGGCTACACGACCGAGGAAGTGGGCCAGGCGCTGAACCATGAGGGCATCGCGGTGCGCGCGGGGCATCACTGCGCGCAGCCGATCCTGCGCCGCTTCGGGCTGGAGGCAACGGTGCGCCCGTCGCTGGCGTTCTACAACACGTGCGACGAGGTCGATGTTTTCATCGACGTGATCCGGCGGCTCGCGGCAAGACGCTAACGGCGATTGAGGACGCGGCACCGCATGCCGGGCGTTGCCGCGCAGATCGCCAGTGGCAAATCGCCCGTATCGCTTTTGATCTGAGAAATGGTTGGTTCCTTCGTGCGCGTGGCGCCGTTAGGCTCTGTGCATCGCCAGTGCTCATCTCCAATGACGACGCACGGCGCAACACACGAAGGAATCTCGACAATGAAAAACAGAATCTGGGGCGCAGTGCCTGCTGCACTGCTGACGGCATGGCTTGCCGTAGCATCGAACGCCGCGCATGCGGATCGTCTGGACGACATCAAGCGGGCCGGCGTGCTGCGCGTGGCGGCATTCGACAGCAACCCGCCGTTTGGTTTCGTCGATTCGAAGGACAATCAGATCGTCGGGCTCGACGTGGACTATGCGCGCGCCGTGGCGAAGCAGCTTGGCGTGAAGCTCGAAATCCAGCCGACCAATCCCGCGAACCGCATCGCGTTTCTGAAATCGGGCAAGGTCGATCTGGTATTCGCCAACTTTACGATTACCGATGACCGCAAGAAGGAAGTGGATTTCAGCACGCCGTATTTCGCATCGGGCACGCAGTTCATTGCGAAGAAGGGCGTGCTCAAATCGCCGGATCAATTGAACAGCTTGCGCATAGGCGCGGACAAGGGCACGACCAACGAGCAGCAGGTGCGCGCGAAATTCCCGAGCGCGACCATCGTCGCCTATGACGACACGCCTTTTGCTTTTGCCGCGCTGCGCACGGGCAACGTGCAGGCCATTACGCAGGATGGTCCGAAGCTCGTCGCCTTGCTCGCGCGCGCGCCCGACAAGGCGAACTACGAAATCTCCCCTTTCACGATATCGAACGACTATGAAGGCGTGGGTGTGCCCAAGGGCGAAACGCGCCTGCTCGATGCGGTGAACGGCACGCTGACGCATCTCGAAGCGGATGGCGAAGCCGCGCAGATTTATGACCGCTGGTTCGGCCCGAAGAGCGCCGCGCCGCTGCCGCGTCTTTTCAAAATCGGCGATCCGGAAAAAAGCAGCTGAGCGCTGTAACGACCTTTGAAGTGAGCCCCGTCTCGCCGCATGCGGCGCGGCGGGGCCTTGGACTTTTCTTTTACTGATCCATGGATAGCTGGCTCGAACCGAAATATCTCGCGTGGCTCGAACAGGGGTTCTTCGTCACGTTGACACTCTCCGCCTGCGCGGCGGCGTGCGCGACGCCGCTGGGTTTCGCACTGGCCGTCGCGCGCACGGCACGCAATAGCGCAATCGCGCGCGGCGCGGCGCTCTACGTGTTCGTCTTCCGCAATTCGCCGCTGCTCGTGCAACTGCTGTTCTGGTACTTCGGCGTGGCCGCCGTTCTGCCGTCGGGCTGGATGAACTGGCTCAACGTGCAGCACGCGGTGGCGCTCGGTCCGCTCACGCTGCGTTGGCCGAGTTTCGAATTGTTCGCGGGCTGGGTGGGACTGACCTGCTACACGACGGCATTCATCGGCGAGGAGTTTCTGGCCGGCATGCGTGGCGTGAGCACGGCCCAGGGGCAAGCCGCCGCCGCGCTCGGCATGAGCCGCTACGCGACGCTGCGCTACGTGATCCTGCCGCAGGCACTGCGCATTGCGACGCCGCCGCTCGCCGGCCAGTACATGAACGTGGTGAAGAACTCGTCGCTGACGATGGCGATCGGCGTCGGGGAATTGTCGTATATGTCGCGTCAGGTGGATACGGAGAGCTTCAGGACCTTCCAGGCGTTCGGCACCGCCACCGTGTTCTATGTGCTGGCCATTGCCGTTATTGAAGTGGCGCTGGTGCTCTGGCAACGCGCCGGCATGCGCGCCTTGCAGCGAGGCCGCGCATGAACGGCTTCGACTGGCTTTCCATGCTCCGCTATCTGCTGCTCGGCGCGTTTCCGGCGGGGCCGTTGGGCGGCGTGGCGCTGACGATTGTGCTTTCCGTGGTGTCGGCGCTGCTCGCCGCGCTGATCGGGCTCGCAGGCGGCATTGCGCTCGCCATGACGCGCGGCGCGGTCCATCTCGCGCTCACTATCGTGGTCGCGTTCTTTCGCGCGATACCCGTGCTGATGCTGATTTTCTGGACCTTTTTCCTGATGCCGATCCTGCTGCACGTCGACGTGCCGGGCCTCGCGACCGTGGTGTGCGCGCTGGCGCTGATCGGCGGCGCGTATCTCTCGCATTCGGTGTATGCGGGCATCGCCTCGATCAGCGAGGGGCAGCGCCAGGCCGCACTCTCGCTGGGCTTGACGCGCTGGCAGGCAATGCGCGAAGTCGTGCTGCCGCAAGCCGTGCGGGTGATGATGCCGTCGTTCGTCAATCAGTGGGTATCGCTGATCAAGGATACGTCGCTGGCCTATATCGTCGGCGTGCCGGAGTTCGCGTTCCTCGCCAATCAGCTCAACAGCCGTCTGATGGTCTATCCGGCGCAGATCTTCCTGTTCGTCGGGCTAGTTTATCTGCTGCTGTGCAGTGCGCTGCAGTGGCTCGCCAATGCGTGGCTCGCGCGCCGGAATTCGCCGCGACAGCGTGCGAGCGAGCCGAATTCGATCAGGCATCCTGATCGATATGCAAGGCGATCGGTGATGGTCAGCCCGGCCGCGCCGCGCAGGGCGCGAGACTAATGCGCCCGTATCACGAAGCAGCCGGCAGGGTTTGAGTGAGCGTGGACACGAAGCGCGCGGTGCGTGCATCGCGCGGGCACGAGAACAGCTCATGCGACGGACCGGCCTCGACGATCGCGCCGTCCTTGAGGAAGACGGCGTCGTGCGCGACCGAGGCCGCGAGCCGCAAGTCATGCGTCGCCATCAGCATCGTCGTGCCTTCGAGCGCGAGCTGGCGCAGGACTTCGACGACTTCGGCGGAGAGCTCGGGGTCCAGCGCCGAGGTGGGCTCGTCGCAGAGCAACACCTGGGGCGACGGAGCGAGTGCGCGCGCGATCGCCACGCGCTGCTGCTGACCACCCGATAGCGTGGACGGCCACGCATTCGCTTTCTGCGCGATGCCGACCTTGTCGAGCAGCGCGGCCGCGCGCTCGCGGGCACGCGGCTTGTCCCACTTGAGAACCGTGAGCAGTCCTTCCATCACGTTATCGATGACGCTCAGGTGCGGGAACAACTGAAAGTTCTGGAACACCATGCCCGTATGCCGCCGGACCGACGCGATCTCATCGCGCGAGAGCCGATGGCCGCCGTCGAATTCAACACGGGCGTCACCGACGCTCAATGCGCCGGCGTCGGGTACTTCGAGCAGATTGATGCAGCGAAGCAGCGTGCTCTTGCCGCTGCCGGACGGTCCGATCAGCGCGGTGACGCTGCCGGATTTGAGCGTCAGGTCGATGGCCGAGAGAACCTGATGTTCTCCGAACCATTTGTGGAGTTGCTCGATGCGGATCATCAACGCCCCGCCGAAAACAGGGCGTGGCGGCCATAGCGCACTTCGAGCTGCCCTTGCGCCTGCGAGAGCACGGAACTGAACACCAGGTAGATCAATGCCGCCTCGGTATAAAGAATCAATGGTTCGTACGTCACGGCCGCGATGCGCTGCGCCGCCTGAAAAATCTCCGGCACGGTCAGCACCGCCGCAAGGGACGTGTCCTTCACGAGCGAGATGAACGAGTTCGAGAGCGCGGGCAACGCCACGCGAATCGCCTGCGGGAGAATTGCGCGGCGCAGAGCCTGCGCGCGCGTCATGTTCATCGAATAAGCCGCTTCCCACTGGTCACGCGGAATCGATTCGATCACGCCGCGAATGACTTCCGCGTTATAGGCGCCGACATTGAGCGAAAAGCCGATGATCGCCGCCGTCAAGGGATCGAGCACGATGCCCACATTGGGCAAGCCGTAGAAGATGACGAATAGCTGAACGAGCAGCGGCGAACCGCGAAAGAGCCAGATATAGAAGCGCACGGCCGCGACGGCCCATCGCGGCCCGAACAGGCGCACGAGCGCCGCGCAGAACGCGAGCGCAATCCCGATTGCGAATGAGGCGATCGTGAGCGGAACGGTAAAGACCAGTCCCGCGTAAAGCAATGGCCACAACGATTGCGCCATCAGATGCAGCCATGCCGGCATGGTTCAATCCGCCTTATTGCGAAACGTCTTTGCCGAAATACTTCTGCGAGATTTTGGCGTAGGTGCCGTCGGCCTTGATTTCGGCCAGCGCCTTGTCGATGGCCGCGAGTAGTTCGGGGCTGCCCTTGCGGATCAGCACGCCCGACTGATCGTCGGCCGAGGAGGTATCGGTGGCCGCGATCTTGAGCCTCGCGTCGGGCTTGTGCTTCTGGAAGTCGAGGAACGAGAGCGAGTCGTTGACGGTGGCGTCCACGCGGCCCGACGTCAGCAGGTCAATCGATTCGTTGAAGCCTTGCACCGGCACCACGTCCGCACCGTGCGACGCGGCGAGCTTGCCGAAGTTGCTGGTCAGCGTATTGGCCGACTTCTTGCCCTTCAGGTCGTCGAACGAGTGGATGGTCGTGTTGTCCGCGCGCACGATCAGCACGGCGTGCGTTGAAATATACGGCGTCGAGAAATCGTACTTGGCCTTGCGCGCGTCCGTGATCGAGACTTCGTTGATCACGGCGTCGTAGCGGTTGACGTCGAGGCCTGCGATCAGGCCGTCCCATTTGCCTTCGATGAATTGCGGCTTCACGCCGAGGCGCTGCGCAATGGCGCTGGCGATATCGACGTCGAAGCCGGTCAGCTTGCCCGCCTCGTCATGGTAAGTAAACGGTGCGTACGTGCCTTCGGTGCCGACACGAAACACGCCGGACGCCTTGACCTGGGCGAGATCGTCGGCGGCGAGGGCCGGTGCCGCGGCAAAGGCCGACAGGAGGGCGGCAAAGAGAGCGGAGCGCAGGAGTTTCATGATTGAAGCAGGAAAAGTGCGGGGCCTGGATGGATCGGCATCCAGGGCGAGTGGGCAGATTCTACGAGCCACGCGCGTGGCCGCAAAACAGGCACATTTCCTATGCATATGCGCTACTGGAATATGGCCGGAAGGCGGTCGGATGGCGCAGCAGTCACCGCGAGTCCGCAGCTCGCGCACGAGCGGCTAATCGGCTTTCTATGCATTCGACATTTTTTGCGTACGTTTCACTGAAAGTATTTTCAGTCGCTTGCCGGCGAGCTTGCTTCATTCGTTTTCAGCGCCTACTATCGGAACGCACGTTTGCCTTGTTTGCCTCATAAAAGTTTTTTCCAAAAACCCTGCACGTGCGACTGGGGGCTTTATGTGGATTATTTCGTGGAATATACAAAAGATAAATGCGGAAAAGGCCGCAGGCTTTTCCCGGGAAATTGGCGATGTCGTCAACGGAATTGTTGGCAACGATCCGTTTGTTCTATTCGTTCTTGAAAACAAGACTTCCGCGGATGGGGTCATGGATTCGATTGGCACGGGCCTGGCGGCCAGCCAGTTGATCAAGAAAACGATAAAGACCGGCGGCTCGAATACGCTTCAGGAAAACATCATCGTTATAGCGGGCAATGGCGCGACGTTCGACGAGCCATCGCAATTCGAAGACTGGCATATCGATTATGCATCTCGCTGCGTGAAACTCCATACTCACGAGTTCCAGGCCGTTCAAACCGACGTCCAGCGACTTCGCGACTTCCGGCCCACGCGCTCATCGACGGAAAGCGCCCGCGACAGGCGCGAAAATAGCGCCAGCGAAAACACGTTCCGCGACGCCGATACGCTGAGAAACCCGATTTCGCTGACCGTTCGCTGGGGAACGAAATACGCGAAGGTATTGGTGCTTCATGCGCCGGGGCCCAGTGACGGCCAGGATCACACGGAAACCACGGCTGAGATTTTTGCGCAAGCGGTGTTCGGCGCGGCGAACCAATACGATATGGTCATCGGCGATTTCAATTTAAGAACCGACTCCGATATTTCCGCGGGTTTCATCGATCAATCCATGTTGCTCGGCGCCACGACGAAGGGCTCGGAAGAGGGCCGCCATATGTACTCGAGACTGGACCGCGTCTATGTGCGGCCCGGTTTCCCGGTGACGTCCAAGCTGGTATCGGATTCCGACGACAAGCAACTGACCGATCACCACTGCCTGGCAGTCCGTATGGATCAGCGCGAACAGCGGCTGATATCCGATTACTTTCAGTTCCAGCCGTCGCCTTTCCGGCGCCAGGAAATCGGATCGTTTAACCGCGTGCAGGCGAGAACCCGCCGGGATCCGCGCTCGGCTACCCTGACTTATGAAATGTCGCTCGATAGACGAAGGAACGAGAGAGCGGAGCACCAGGCAAAGGCGCGCGAGGAAATGATTCGCAAGAACCGGACGTGAAGTTGGTCAGGGGAGTGAAGAGGGGCCGCGCCATCGGCGTACAAATTTTCACAACTCGCCATCAAGGAATGAAATATGCTCGCCCTTCCGCATGGTTACAGAAGAAGAGAGGGGAGCATGACAAGCCGACAAATGAAGCCGCCGCGCGGGTTGGTCCTGCCGCTCGCGACGGTCTGCGTGGCTGCGGGGCTGGCGTTCGCGGCGTCCGGCGTCCGCGCGCAAACCGATGCTTACACGAGCGAGCCGGTCGATCTGTTCGCCGGCCCGTCCGACGCCTATCCGGTCGTGAGCGAGCTCGGGCCCAACGTGCCGGTCACGGTGATGGGCTGCGTGAGCGACTATTCCTGGTGTGACGTCGCGCTGCCGGGCCTGCGTGGCTGGATCTATGCGGGCTATCTCAGCTATCCGTATCAAGGCGCCTATGTGCCGCTGGCCGGCTATGGCGCGGCGATCGGCCTGCCGATCGTCGCGTTTTCGGTGGGCGCTTACTGGGGCAGTTTCTATCGCGACCGGCCCTGGTACGGCGATCGCGAGCGCTGGGCGCATGTGCCGCCGCCGGGCCGCGGTCGTCCGCCGGAGCCGCACTATCAGGGCGGCCCGGGACGGCCTCTGCCGCCGCCCGGCGCCGGCCGACCGCCCGAACCGGGGCGGCCACCCGGCAACGAAGCGCCGCGCCCGCCTGGGGAAATGCAGCGTCCGCCGATGGAGGGTGCACGTCCGCCTGCGGAGATGCAGCGTCCGCCTGCCGAAATGCAGCGCCCGCCCGCCGAGATGCAGCGTCCCCCCGCCGAGGGCGCACGTCCGCCCATGCCGCAACCCAACGCGGGCCGGCCGCCCGCGCAGGCCCCCGCGCCCGGATTCAATCGCCCCCCCGGCCCGCCGCCTGGCGGCGCCCGCCCGCCGGAGGCGCCGGCCGCGCATGGGCGTCCCGAGGGGGCGCCACAAGGCGGACATCCGTCCGGTCAGGGCGGTGGTCACGGCGAGCAGCGGCAGCAGAACTGAGGCGTTCCGCCTCTCGTACGACAGCAAGGACGCCTGCAACGGGCGTCCTTGCTTTTTCTT
>NZ_CAJMZF010000044.1:0-70994 GCF_905220245.1 Paraburkholderia sp. J63
TCGGGTCGCGCTTTGGCCCGTGCGCCCAAAGGATGGGCGGTGACACATTTACTACGCCCTACGAAAGGTGAGGGTTTTCGGGGGGCGACAACTCCTGGAATTCCTCACCATTGCGCGATCACCGGTGAGATCGCCATGCTTCGCATGCCTCACCGTAAGGCATCCTCTCCTGGAACGGCTCACCTCAACGCAACGCTATCGCTGAACAACGGGCTCAACGATAGCGCTGCAATTCAGGATCCTTGATCGGCTGCTCGGGCAAGTTGAGCATGCCTGGCAGCAGGCTCAGTTTCGGCAGGCCATCGACATCGGCCCAGCGGCCACCCGAGCCCTGATAAATGATCGTGGGCGTGCCCTGAAAACCGAGGTCCTGGAACAGCTTCATGTTGCTGTCGAGCTGCGCCTGCGCGGCCGGCGGGATGCTCGCGAGCGGCGCGATGCCGCCCGACTCGTCCTTCTCGGAGTAATGCGTCTCCAGTTCCCTCAGGAGTGCCGCACTGTTTTTCGACTGCAGCAAGGCCGCGGCCTTGCCCGGCGAATCGGGCTTGAGAAAGCCCATGGGAATCCAGTGGACCTGGAGCCCGACGGCCTCATACGGTTGCAGCGCTTTCCACACCAGGTGGCAGAAAATACAGTTGGGGTCCATGAAGACATAAAGCGTCGACTTGACGTTCGCACCGCTCGCCCCTTCGACAATCGCGCTCGCGCTCTGGAATTGCGTTGCGGCCGTGGCGGGCAGCCACGCGGGCTCGTCGGCGGCCATACTCGATAGCGGCGTGCCTAATGTACCCAATGCGCTCAAGGCGGCCGCTGCGGCCAGTGTCGTGATCCACTTCTTCATTGTTCACCTTTGGGCCCGCTGCGCGTGCAGTCGGGCTCCGTTTTTCATATCGATGATCGGCTCAAGACCGGCTTGGCGCGAAGCCCCGTATCTTATGGCGCGGGCGTGGCGCGCTCCTGACGCGATTATGGCAAGGCCGTCAGGCGAGCACAAAGGTGAGAGTTTGCGGGAGACACGTGCGCGTTGTCGGGTACCCGCTGGATTCAGAACTTCATCCTCAACTGAAACCCGATCGTAAAGGGCAAGTCGTCGGAAGGAATCGGCGGGATGACGATGAAGTTCACGCCCACGCGCTTGTACGCGACCATTACGATGGGCGCGGCCACTGGACCGATCGTGTGATTGCGGCCGAGCCCCCAGTTGCCGTAGTTGTAGCCCGAGATGATGCCGCCCATCGCCGCGAGACGCACGTAGCCCCAATGCAGGAATTCGGGCGCCCAGACTGCGCCGCCATACCACGAGGGCCGCCGCAGCGAATTGCGAAAGCCCCCTGCCGTGAGCGCCCATGTATCGCCGGGCCAGCATTCGATGCCCAGGCCCGGATTGAACTGCTCGAAATCCTTGTCGGGATGGATGTGATACGAGCCGACCATCGCATCCACCCAGAGACCGGCGCTACACCAGTTGGCCGCGCGTGCGCTCGTTGCGGCGCCCAGCGTGAGCGCCGCAACGAGCGCGATGAACATCGCCGCCTTCGGGCTCTTTTTGCGTCCGTTGATGGCCGCTGAAGCGTTGGCGAGCGCGCCGGCCGGCGAGCGTGCTTCAACACCATCCCTGGTCTCTCGCACCGCGGGTGCGATCCCGCGCCATGTCCTGCCACCGCGCACTTGCCGACACCGCATGGGCTCTCCGTCCTTTCATTCACCGAATCGCTTCGGTTCGTCTGCTGCTGGATCTGTTATGGGCTGCTTCCGGTGACTGCAAACTGTACAGCAAGACGGCTCGCGCGCGTATGGAGCCCGGGCTCGGAAATGGAGCGATCAAACACGCTGGCGCCATCTTGCCGCGCGCCCATGATGCCCGCCCAGTGAGTTGCCGTGATGAATCCGCGACGCAGTGTCGAGCGGCTTGCGATGGCATGCGAATAGCGAACGACGCTGCGCGCCGCTCAAAGTCCGAGATCGCTCAAGCCCGGATGATCGTCGGGACGACGGCCGAGCGGCCAGTGGTAGAGCCGGTCTGCTTCGCGAATCGGCAAGTCGTTGATGGAGGCGTGGCGGTGCGCCATCAGTCCGTTCTCATCGAACTCCCAGTTTTCGTTGCCGTACGAGCGGAACCAGCTACCCGAATCGTCGTGCCACTCGTAGGCGAAGCGCACCGCGATGCGATTGTCGGTGAACGCCCACAGCTCCTTGATGAGCCGGTAATCGAGTTCGCGCGCCCACTTGCGCGTGAGAAACGCGGCGATGGCTTCGCGGCCCGTCACGAATTCGGCGCGATTGCGCCAGATGCTTTGCGGCGTATAGGCGAGCGCGACGCGCTGCGGATCGCGCGTATTCCAGCCGTCCTCGGCCGCGCGCACTTTCTGGATCGCGGTCTCGCGGTTGAAGGGCGGCAGTGGCGGACGGACTTCGGGGGACGTCGTCGTGGGGGTAGCACTCATGCGTCTGCTCCTTGGAGAGGGCGGCGCGCCGGGACGGCGCGCACGAATGGAACGGCGGAAACGGCCAAACAACAGGGAAGCGGCACAGGCCGCCGGGAACTACTGCCGAACGACCTGCGAATAACGGCGACCAGCGGTGAAACGCGACGCCCGCGCGGCTAACGGCGCACTCGCGCGGGCTTGCGCTTGTCGCGCACGGCACCGCGGGACGTCCGGAGCGATTGAGCAGATCGAGGCGCGAACGCATCGAGCAAGTGCTGGCCGGCGGCGCGCGCATCGAGCGCCGCGTCCGCTTCGCCGCTCACGAGCGCCACGCCAATCGCGCCGTCGATCAGGACCAGCCACTGGCGCGCGAGTCGCGCCGCCACGCGCCGGTCCGCACCAACCGCTGCTGCCCACGCCGCGCATTGCTCGCCGACGAACGCGAGCAGCCGCGCCTTGTGCAGGCGGGCGACCTCGCGCACGGGGTCGTCGGGCGAGGCGGTCTCGCCCGCAGCATTCAGGAATGCGCAGCCGTGAAAGCCTTCCGAGGCGAACCACTCGCGCAGCACGTCGAACATGCCGATCAGGCGCGTGCGCGGCGTGCGTCCGCGTTTTTCCGTGCCCTCGACGAACCAGCGCATCCAGCGCTCGTCGCGGCGCATGAGCGCGGCGGCCACTAGCGCATCCTTCGACTCGAACCAGGTGTAGAAGCTCTTGCGCGCGGCGCCCGCCGCGCGGACGATCGCGTCGACCCCGGTGGCGTGGATGCCGCCCGCGTAGATGAGCGCCTCGGCGGCTTCGAGCAGACGCTCGCGCGCGTCGGACAAAGGCTCGGACGTGGATGCCGGCGGCGCATCGGCGGCAATCGGGTGGTTGCTCATGGCTTCATCGCCTGGTCGCTTGGTCGCTTCGTAATGAGTCCGTCCGCTTCGCGCGCCCACCAATCAGGGACTGGCGCGCGAGGTGGAACGATCGTTCTCCATACCGCGCATGGTAGAACGATCATTCTCCCTGATCAAGACACAACCACGACGCCTGCGTGCTGCCTACTCGTCCGGGCGATCCTGCGCGCGCCGCCAGATGGCCGGTCCGGCAGTCACGAAAACGGCCGCGACGACGAGCGCGAGCCCCGCAAGCCGCGCGAGTGTAAGCGGCTCACCCAGCACGAGCGCCGCGAGCACGACGCCCGAGACGGGCGCGACCGCCGTGAAAATGGCCGCCTCGGCGCCCGTCACGCGCGCCGCGCCCGTGTACCAGAGCCAGAAGCCGCCCACGGTCGGCACCAGCGCGTAGTACGCCACGGCCAGCATCGCGTGCGACGGAAGCGCGTGCAGCGTGGCGGCCCAGTCGGGCAGCGCCGCAGCGGCGGAGACGGCGAGACCGATGCCCGTCATCGCCGTAGATTGCGCAAGCGGCGGCCAGGGCGTCGCCAGGCGTTTATTAAGCAGCACGAAAAGACTCTCGCAGACCACCGCCCCAATCAGCAGCGCGTCGCCCGTCAGCGAGCGATTGCCGCCGTGCTGTGCAGCAGGCGCGAGCGTGACCAGCGCGACGCCGAGGCTCGCCACCACGACCGCGATCAGCGTGCTCGCACGCAGACGCTCGTGTAGCACCACGGCGGCAGTGAGCGCACACACGGCAGGCAACGTGCCGAGGATGATCCCTGCGTCGGCGGCCGAGGTCCGCTGGGTCCCGGCGATCAGCAAAACGGTGTAGCCAACGCTGCCGATCGCTGCCTGGGTGATCAGCAGGCACGCGTCGCGCAGCCCCGGGCGCGGAAACGCGGTGCCGGTCGCGCGCATGAGCACGAGCAACACGGGCAGTGCGAACGCGAAGCGCAAGGCCGTCGCGGGCATGGGGTCGAGTCCGGCGCCGATGATCTTGCTGGCGATCACCGTGCTGCCCACGGTGATCATGGCGAGCGTCAACTGAAAATGCGCGAGGGACCGCGACGACGATGCACGCGACGATTTCGCCGATTTGGCGGAAGACAGCGGAGAGGACATGAGGCGCTCCAGAGAGTGAAACGCCTGTATAGAATGCGGCGCACGCGCCGTCTTGGATCGGTGTGCGGTGAGCGATGACGATCGACGGGCCGCCGTTGCCGCCATCGACGGCAAGCGTCAGGCGGGACCGTCGCCCTGCGCGAGCCGGTAGCGGCCCGGCGAAATGCCGAACTGGCGCGCGAACGCGCGGTTGAGATGGCTCTGATCGCAGAAGCCGGCCACGAGCGCCGCCTGCGCGGGCGCGTGGCCGGCCTTGAGCAGGCGCCGCGCGAGTCCGATGCGGCAATGCAGGATGTACTGATGCGGCGCCACGCCGAACGCCTGCACGAAACCGCGGTGGAGCTGGAAGCGGCTGAGTCCCGCGGCGCACGCGAGATCGGCGAGTGAGAAGGCCTGGCCCGGATCGGCGTCGATCATTTCGCGCACGCGCGCCACGCTCATCGGCGAGCAGGGCGCGAGTGGGCGGCGGTGGCCGAGGCCGCGCACGAGCCGCGTCATGGCGTCGAGCGCCGCGCCGTCGAACGCCATGGCCGCGAGGTCGCCGCGTTCCGCCGTGGCGCACGCGAACGCGGCATCGAACAGCGCGCGCAAAACCGGATCGGCGATCACGGGCGCGAACAGCGCAAACCCCGCGTCGTCGCCCTGGGTGACGTCGGTCTGCAGCGCATCGATCCAGCGCGGCTCGAAATAGAGCATGCGCCAGCGTCGCGCGCCTGCGCCGAGCGGGCGGCCGTCGTGCACTTCGCCGGGATTGACGAGAATGAGGTTGCCGGGCACGGCCTCGACCACGCCCGCATCGGAGAGGGACACATGGCCGCCCGCGTCGATCACGCCGATGCCGTACTGGTCGTGCGCGTGACGCGCGAAGCTGCGCGCCGAGGCCGCCGTCATGGCGTCGACCTCGTGCACGTGCGTGGCGTGAAAACAGACCGAATCGTTCGCGGTGGACATGCGGGCGGCTTCCCCAGACTCCGGACAGGCTCCGGTCCGCGTATCAAACCTGAAATCGGGCCGTGTGGCAAGGCGCTTCGTCCCAGTGCAAGGAGCCGCGCGGCGCAACGTGAAAGAATGGCGATCCGTGCGCCATCGACGGTCATTCAACTTTCATGGCGGTCAATGGAACAAAAGCGCGTCGCCACTCGTAACTACCTTGGCAACTACCGTGGCGACAGTAACGCCCGTCACTCGCCGGGCCCCTGAAACGGAGACACCATGAATCGCCCCCCAGCCGCAGCCACCCCGCACGCGCACCGCCGCACGGTCTGCGCGGCGCTGGCCACGGCCTGCCTGATGCTCGCGTGCACACCGCTGCGCGTGGTCATGCACAGCGTGAGTCCCGTCGAGGCATCCGTGCCGGCGGGGCATTACACGCTCGACGCGCATCACTGGAGCATCGTGTTCGACGTCGATCATCTGCACTACACACGTTTCGTGATGCGTTTCGATCGCGCGAGCGCGCGGCTCGACTGGCGTGAGAACGCGCTGGAGAACGCCACAGTGGTGGCCGTGATCGACGCCGCGAGCCTCGACACGAACGTGCCGCTGCTCGACAGGATGGTCAAGGGTTCGCAGATGCTCGACGTCGAGCGCTATGCGCAGATCCGCTTCGCGAGCACGCGTTTCGAGCGCACGCCCGACGTGGACGGCAAGCCCGCCGGCAAGCTCACGGGCGACCTCACGATACACGGCGTGACCCAGCCGGTCACGCTCGATGTGGTGTTCAACGGCTATGCGCCGAATCCGCTCACGAAGCAGCCGACGCTCGGCTTCGCGGCCACGGGGCGCTTCAGCCGCGCGAAGTTCGGTCTGGCGACGTGGTATCCGGCGGTCGGCGACGAGATCGACGTGCGCATCGAGGCCGAGTTCGAGCAGGCGCCGCCTGGCGGGACGCCGGAGGCGGCGCAATGAGCGGTATGACGCTTCAGACGATACTTCAGGCGGCGGTCCAGTCGAGAATCACCTTGCCGCTCTCGCCCGAAAGCATCGCGGCAAAGCCCTGCTCGTAGTCGTCCACGTTGAAGCGGTGCGTGATGATGGGCGAGAGGTCGAGCCCGCTTTGCAGCATCGCGACCATCTTGTACCAGGTCTCGAACATCTCTCGGCCATAAATGCCCTTGATTTCGAGGCCCTTGAAGATGACCTGATTCCAGTCGATGGCGGTTTGCGCGGGCGGAATGCCGAGCAGCGCGATCTTGCCGCCATGGTTCATCGCTTCGAGCAGCGCCGTGAACGCGCTCGGCACGCCCGACATTTCGAGGCCCACGTCGAAGCCCTCGGTCATGTGCAGCTCGTTCATCACGTCGTGCAGCGATTCGCGCGAGACGTTCACGGCGCGCGTCGCGCCCATCTTGCGCGCGAGTTCGAGCCGGTAGTCGTTCACGTCGGTGATCACGACGTTGCGCGCGCCCACGTGCTTCGCGATGGCGGCGGCCATGATGCCGATGGGCCCCGCGCCGGTGATGAGCACGTCCTCGCCCACGAGGTTGAACGAGAGCGCCGTATGCGTGGCATTGCCGAACGGATCGAAGATCGCGGCGAGGTCGTCGGAGATCTCGGGCGGGATCTTGAATGCGTTGAAGGCCGGAATCACGAGGTATTCGGCGAACGCGCCTTCCCGGTTCACGCCGACGCCGGTCGTGTTGCGGCACAGATGGCGGCGTCCCGCGCGACAGTTGCGGCAAAACCCGCAGGTGATATGCCCTTCGCCCGAAACGCGGTCGCCGATCGCAAAGCCACGCACTTCCTGCCCCATCTCGACGATCTCGCCCACGTATTCGTGGCCCACGTGCATCGGCACCGGAATGGTCTTCTGGGCCCAGTCGTCCCACTTCCAGATATGAATATCGGTGCCGCAGATCGCCGTGCGGCGGATCTTGATCATCACGTCGTTGTGGCCGACTTCGGGCTTCTTCACGCGCGTCAGCGTGAGACCCGGCGCGCGTTCGAGTTTGGCGAGTGCTTTCATTTTATTTCGTCGTCCTTCTCAAATCACGTCCAGTTGCTTGCCCACGCGCGCAAACGCGGCCACGGCGCGGTCGATCTGCTCCGGCGTGTGCGCCGCGCTCATCTGCGTGCGAATGCGCGCGCGGCCCTTGGGCACGACCGGATACGAAAAGCCGATCACGTAGACGCCTTCGTGCAGCAAGGCATCCGCCATCTTCGCGGCCACCTGCGCGTCGCCCAGCATCACGGGGATGATCGGATGCTCGCCGGGCACGAGCGTGAAGCCGAGCGCGCTCATCTCTCGGCGGAAATGCGCGCCGTTGGCCTGCACGCGCGCGCGCAATTGCGCGCCTTCGTCGCTCGCGATCAGCTCGAGCACCGCAAGCGAGGCGGCCGCGATGCTCGGCGTGAGCGTATTCGAGAACAGGTACGGACGCGAACGCTGGCGCAGCAGCTCGATCACTTCCTTCTTCGCCGCCACGTAGCCGCCCGACGCGCCACCGAGCGCCTTGCCGAGCGTGCCCGTGATGATGTCCACGCGCTGCGCCACGCCGCAATGCTCGGGCGTGCCGCGGCCATGCGCGCCGATGAAGCCCACGGCGTGCGAGTCGTCGACCATCACGAGCGCATCGTAGCGATCGGCCAGATCGCAGATGCCCTTGAGGTCGGCGATGATGCCGTCCATCGAGAACACGCCATCGGTCGCGATGAGCTTGTAGCGCGCGCCCGCTGCATCGGCTTCGCGCAGCTTCGCTTCGAGATCGGCGAGATCGTTGTTCTTGTAGCGGTAGCGGCTCGCCTTCGAAAGCCGCACGCCGTCGATGATGCTCGCGTGATTGAGCTCGTCGCTGATGATCGCGTCTTCTTCGCCGAGCAGCGTTTCGAACAGGCCGCCGTTGGCGTCGAAGCAGCTCGAATAAAGGATGCAGTCGTCGGTCTGCAGGAGCGCGGCAAGCGCGCTTTCGAGCTGCTTGTGCACCGTCTGCGTGCCGCAGATGAAGCGCACCGAGGCCATGCCGAAGCCGTCCCGGTCGAGCCCATCCTTCGCGGCGGCGATCAGGCGCGCATCGTTTGCGAGTCCCAGGTAGTTGTTGGCGCAGAAGTTCAGCACGGCGCTGCCGTCGGCAAGACCGATGGACGACGACTGCGGCGTCGCGATCACGCGCTCGCTCTTGTAGAAACCGTCCGCGCGAATCTGGTCGAGCGTCGCGCGCAGGTGGTCGAGCCAGGGAGTAGCCATTGCATCATGCTCCTGAGTAATCTTGCATGGGGCCCAGGCAAGCGCTAAAGCGCTCGCTCTGGCCGACACATGGAGAGCCGCGGCTGTTATAGTCGCCGTCAGCTATGAGCGAAATTATTCGTTTTTCCGAACTAAAGTTCGATATGTCGAACAACTTTAATCGATGAGGCAGTCTATGGCAAGCAGCGGCGCGCCCAGGCGCACGGCATCTGCGGATTCCCCGGCCAAAGTCTCCGGCGCAGCGGTCAACGCCGACACCCACGCGGCGACCCCAACCCGCACGCGCAAATCCCGCGCCGCAGCCGTCCCGGCGTCGGAGCTGCCGGGCGCGCCGGTGCCCGCCGCGCCGCCGCGCGTGGGCGAGCAGATCCAGCGCCTGCGCAGCGAACGCAAGATGACGCTCGACGAGTTGTCGCGCGCGGCCGGCGTCTCGAAATCCATGCTATCGGAAATCGAGCGCGACAAGGCGAACCCCACGATCGCCGTGGCCTGGCGGCTCACGAACGCGCTGGGCGTGAAGCTGGACTCGCTGTTCGCGGCGCCGCGCGCGCCCGACGCGATCACGGTGGCCGGCCCGCACGACATCCCCACGCTGCACGGGCACGAGGCCGGTTATCAGTTGCGCGTCTGGGGGCCGATCGAGCTGGCCGGCCATTTCGAATGGTACGAGCTCACGCTCAAGCCGGGCGGCGCCCTGGTGTCGGCCGCGCACGAGCCTGGAACGCGCGAACATCTCACGGTGCTGCAGGGCACCATCGAGGTGGAGGCGGGCGGCACGCACGAGCGTCTGAAGACGGCGGACACGGCGCGCTATATCGGCGACCAGCCGCACGCGATCCGCAACGTGGGCAAGGGCGAGGCACGCGCGCTGCTGATCGTGATCCACGGCTGAGCGCCTGAGATTCGTCCCGCCGACATGCCACCGCCTGGCCGCGTCCGGCGATCGCTGACCGAACGGATGAGGCTGCACGATCGCGCCGACTACTGTATATTCATACAGTAAAAAGAACGACCGGAGCAGCCCATGCAAACCTCGCGAACCCCGAACGAGCAGGAACTGGCCGCCTTGCGTTTTCAGGCGGCCGCACGCGACCTCGAACAGATCGTGCGCAGCATCGCGCAGCGCTATATCGCCCAGCAGGTGCCGCTTAGCTGGCGTCTGCTGCACGCGATCGAAGCGGAAGCGCTCGCCGACCTCGGGTTCGCGAGTCGCCACGACGCGCTCATGCTCGGCCTGTTCCAGCGACCCGGCGATCTCGCGTATCCGGAAACCGACGAGACCGTCGACTTCGGGCGGTCCAACGCGCTGCCGGCCGTGTTCGCCTTCGCCGTCAGCGCCTATGAGCGAGCGGCCCAAGGGGCGGAAGCGGCTCAACGCGAAACCCGGCGGCTCGCCGCCGCGAAGCGCTCGCGCGCCTGGGGCGGCTGACGGCGAGGCCGTGCCGCTTGGCGCGCCACGGCGGCTTCGCTCCATGACGATGCCCCGGCCTATGAGGATTTCGCTAGAATCGATGGTCGCAACGCAACTAACGGAAGCATAGTGATGAGCGCCTCCCATTCCTCCCGCGATCTCTTCGACCAGCAGCGCAAGGACTGGCAGCACGATCCGGCCGCGGCCTTCGATGCCTGGCTCGCGTCCCAGGACCTGCGCCAGTCATCGGCCGATGTCTACCGCGTGCAATGGGGGCGCTTCCTCGAATGGCTGGCGCTCAGGCGCAAGACGATCGTTTCCGTGGACACCGGCACAATCGCCGAATTCGTCGCCGGGCTCGACGTGAAGAAACCGCAGCGGCTGCGCTATCTGCGTCTCATCGAACGCGTGCTCGACCATGTTCGCCAGATCGAGCTGGCCTCTACGAACCCCGCGCGCTTCATCGCCCAGGACGGCGAGGCGGCGTGGCGCAACGCGCGAGAGAACGAGCCCACCGGTTTTCTCACTGCGACGGAACGCGCCGCCGTGATCGCCAGGCTGTTCGCGCCGCTCACCGAGCAGTCGGCCGCGAAGCGCTGGCGCGAGCGGCGCGATCGCGCGCTCGTCGCTGTGTTTCTCGGCGGCGGCCTGAAAACCGGCGACGCCATTGCGCTCAAGCTCGACGCCACCTCGATCGGCTCGGAATGGATCACCATCGAAGCCGACAATCCGGCCTTCACGCACAGCACGCGGCTCGCGCCGTTCGCGGTCGACGTGATGGGGGCATGGCTCGAAGCGCGCCGCCTCGCGAGCCTGCCCGGGCAGCTCGTGTTTCCCGGCTCGCCCAACGGGCGTCCGATGCACAAGGCCACCGTGCTGCGCGCGATCGACGCGCTGATGGAAGAGGCGGGCATCGCCGAATCCCGCGCCGAGCGGGCGAGTCCGCAAACGCTGCGCAACAGCTTCGCGGCCGACTTGTTCGAGCGCGGCACGGACGCCGATCAGGTCGGGCAGTGGCTCGGATTCCTGCAACCGATTTCCGCGGGGCGGCTCCATCGTGCGTGGCGCGTCTGGGCCGATCGCATGGTGTCGGTAAATAGCGAAGACGCTGCGCCCGAGGCGGGCTGAAAAGCCAGGCGGAGAAACGCCGTCTGGCCGCGTCATACGCCACCCCCGGCTCCCGTAAAAGCTCACTGCTCCAGCGCGCGGCGGCTCCCGAAAATACTCACCTCACCGCGTTAGGGCATCTTTTTTGCCGGCCGCGAAGCGCGCAACGGCCTCGAGCCGCGACGCCCCCAGGCCGGAGCTGTATTCGCATTCGGGACAGGAAAGCTCGAAGCGGCCATCGACCTGCGCGAGCTCAGGCTCACCGTCTTCGCAATTCGGGCAATGCGTGGGCAGACTCACATGGGCATCGACCAGTGTGCCGAGCTGCGCCAGCTCTTCGTCGCCGAGACGCCCCGACTGTGCGAGTGCACACAGCACGCTAGCAGCCGAACCGTCGAGACCTTGTTGTGCGCGCAACGTCGAAACCTGGCGTGTGAGCACGTCGACCTCGTCCGAACGCTCGCGCAACACGGCGTCGAGCCGGTCCGCGCGCGCCTTGGCCGTGGCCAGTTGCTGAATGAACTCGAATTCCTTCTTGCTTGCATCGCGCTGGGCCGACTGCCAGGTGGACGACATCGTGCGCAGCGAATCCAGCTCGACCAGCATCGGCTTCACGCGGCGCTCGGCCTCGGCGAGCGCATCCTTGATCTGTTGCGCATAGTGCTCGGTGCTTTTGCGCATTTCTTCGTGCAGGCCGTCGATCCGGTCGCGCAAGCCGGCGTTGGTGGTCTGCTCCGTCTCGATACGTTTTTGCAGCGACTCGTTTTCAGCCTCGAGGCGGCGCACCGTCGCCTGCAGGCTGTCGTGATGCACCGTACCGTGCGCGGAAGCGGTCGCCAGCTGGTTCTCGAGTTCGCGCACGCGCGCCCACGCCGCTTCGATCCGGGCCTCGCTGCGCTCAAGCATTTCATCGGCGGCAAGGCGTCGCGCCTGGGCATCCCGTAACGCCTGTTCGGCGTCGTGGCGGCCGGACTCGATTTCTTTGCGCTCGGCTTCGAGCGTCTGTCGGGCCAGGATTTGGGCCTCTTCATACAGTGCACCGAGGAGTTCGCCGGCGCGCTCCTCGAGCGCCGACGGAATCGCGCCGCTACCGACGCGAACCTTCGACGCAGCACGAATGCGTTGCCAGAAAAGCTCGATATCTTTGGGAATGTCGCTGGCGCTGCCGGTCTGGGTCAAATCCCGGACGGTGGCCATTGAGGGACGGATGCCGAAGTCGAAAAAGAGACGCTTGCAGGCATGGAGCGACAGTTCCTGGCGCCGTGCCCCGTCTTTGCGCAATGCTTCAAGCTCTTCGCGAAGGACTTGGCGGTCTTCGTCTCGAATCATGGTCGTCTCTGGAAGAAGGAAACGAACCAAATAATAACAAATTACGTATTGTTCGATACGTTTATTCGTGAGCTTGTGGGCTGAGGCGAATTCCAGCAGGAACAGCTGCGCCAAATGACGATTTTGTTGTGGTTGTGCTCGACGCTTCGTGAAACAAAACGAGCTTTGTTTCCTAAGCCATTGTAAACGCTTGTTTTTCTCCAGACGAGCCATTTATCGGCGCTGTTTCACGAGGAGTTGTACTTGCGGAAACGGTTCTGGGTTACGTTGGGGTGTGGATATCCCGAAGGGCTCGCGGGGTAGAAAGGCTTGAGAGTAATAAAAGTAAACACCCTTGATACCTGTTAAAAGACGTTAACGCCACAGCAAACCCTTGCCTGGTATGGGTTTCAGCCCGATGAGGTGAAGCTTTACGGGAGAGGTGGTGAGACTCTGCGGGACAGGCGGGTGATGGGCTTCGGGGAAGGCGGTGAGCGCCTGCGGGACAGGACGTGAGCGGGTTCGGGATTGCCTCGATTCTTGACTCCACGGCAAGGGTGAGCTTATTCAGGGCGCGTTACCGCATCTGCCCCCGAGATACCGGGCTCGAGGGCGTTGTTACACGAAATGCAACGGTGAGTGGATTCGGGGCGCACGATTGAGCCGCTTTTCGGCGTCAATTTCGGGCCTTTGGAAGCTGGGGTGAGGGAGATCGGGAAGAATCGCCTGGCGAAGGTGAAGTTTTTCGGGAGCCAAAGAGGCATTTTGACCGGTTTGGCGGCTCGTCGGGCCTTGAGGTGAGCTTTTACAGGAGTGCAAGAGTGCGCGTTCGGGCGGGAACGGGGTGATGCCGTGGGAGATTGCGACTCTCCTGGCGGTCCAGGGTGAGCCTTTACGGGATTTCGTTGCAGCGCCGCGAAATCGGCCGTGTCTGTCGTGCCGTCTATGCATAAGGTGAGCTTTTTCAGGAGTCGATTTGAGCCAAAAAAGACGCTCAGGTGAGCGTTTTCGGGAGCAAGTTGGCGTTCACTGACGTCTGAAGGTTGATTTGCAAAGGCTCGGCATTCGCTCTGCTGTTCCGGGAAATTCTGGAAGGTGAGAATTTTCAGGAGCCTCAGGCTCCCCTTTGTGATTTCAGCGTGATGCCTCGAGGTGAGGTTTTTCGGGAATGACGGCTTTCGTTGAACAGTCGTCGGGATTGTGGATAACCCTTGGAATCTATTGGGTTTTTCCGGTGGCCAGCGATAAAGGTGAGCGTTTCCGGGAGGAGCCGTGGCACGCCAGGGGATCCGAATTTCACTTCCTCCTCCGCACCAAAGGTGAGCCTTTTCAGGAGTGTGACGTCTGGTAGCTGCCCCCCGTATTGGCCAGAAGTATTGCCGGATCGCGCCTCATGGGGCGCTGAAGGTGAGCTTTTTCAGGAGGGAGAGGAACCGGGGCGGGCGATGTGTGGTTCCTGGTGGGCATCTCTGGATGCTCGGCGCTGGTAACAAACAGAGGACCAAAGGCCGTGCCGGCACCGATGAAGTTATTGCGGTGCGACAGGCTGCTTGAGTCCAGATGCATCCCGCGTGGACCTTGCGGATCGCGGGTCTGGAGAGCGGGGAGGCGCGGCTGCTCTCCATCTGCTCTTTGAATATCTTGCGCAACCGCTATATCCAATCGAGCCGGTGCAGAGGGGTGGTGAGTGCAATGGCCTGGCGTTGCGTTTGCGCCAGGAAATTTTTATGGTGAGCTTGTTCGGGAACTGTTCGACACCTTTGCACAAGTTCCTGGATAAGCACCGTAAGCCGAAACCCCGAACGGGGCGAGAGCCCGGCGGACAGGCCGGTGCCGGCAAGGTGAGCCTTTTCGGGAGCTCTTCGCGGTGAGCCGTGCGTCGAAGACTCGCTTCACCGGCAATGGTGAGAGTGAGCCTATAGACGTGTTTCACCACAGACGGTATCCTTTCGCGAAATCTCACCTCGACCCGACGCATGGCCACGAAGCGCGTGAAAAAAACCGATGTGGTGAGCCCCAGTTCGGCCGAATTGCGCAAGGCCGTCGAGGCGATCGCGATTCAGCCGAAGAGCGGCAAGATCACCCTGCTGACCCGCAAGCTCTTCAACGTCCTGCTCGCCGTCGCGCAGCAGGCGGACGAGTCCGGCGACACCTATCGCGCACTGTTGTCCGACATCGTCGCGAACTCGGCATTCGACTCGAACGATACGGCGCTCGTCAAGGAGCATCTTCGGCGCATGGTGTCGGTGCAGGTCGAATGGAGCCAGGGTACCTCGAGCCAGAAGCCCGGCCGCAAGTGGGGCATCTCCACCCTGATCGCCGACGCGGAAATTCTCGAAGATCCCACCACGCGTCGCGTCTGGGTGGAATTTTCGTTCGCGCCCAAGATCAAAAAGAAGCTGCTGGATCCGGTCCAGTATGCGCGGCTGAGCCTGCAATTTCAGAGCCAGTTGCGCAGCAGCGCAGGTCTCGCGCTCTACGAAATCTGCGTGCGTTATCTCACCAATCCGAGCCATCTGACGATGCGCGAGACGTGGGAATGGTGGCGGCCGATCCTGTCGGGCACGCCCGACACCGAGGCAGGCGACGAGGCCAAGCGCGAGTACAAGTATTTCAAGCGCGACTACCTGCGACCGGCGATTGCGGAAGTCAACGCCGTCACGAACATCTTTGTCGAGCTGATCGAGCATCGCGAAGGTCGGCGTGTTGCCGAAATCCAGTTTCGTGTGACGGAGCGCAAGCAGCCCATGCTCGCACTCGACGAGCACCCGAACGTTTTCGATAGCACGCTCGTCGACCGTATGGTCAAGATCGGCATTCCGCTGAAGGAAGCGCAATCGCTTTACGCCGACAGCGAAGAGAACCGTATCCGCGCAGCGCTTCAGTTGACCGAGCAGCGCATGCGCAGCACGAGCCTGCCGCCCGTGCGCAGCGCGGCCGCGCTGTTCAAGGATGCGTTGAAGAAGGGCTACGCGCCGCCGGTCGAGGACACCGCGGCGGGCGCGCCGGCGTCGGCCCGCGCATTGGCCGGGAGCACGGCAGCGGACGATCCGAAGGCGCGCCTGATGGACGAGTACGCGGCCTACCGGCGCAAGGAGGCGCGTGCGCTCTACGACGAGCAGGGCGAGCTGGAGCGCGAGGTCGCACGCACTTCGTTCGAGAACGATGAGCTGCCGGGGCTCGGGACACATCTGCGCGATGACTGGCGCCGACGCGGTCTCGACTCGAAACTGGCCGATACGGCGTTCTTCGATTGGCTCGCACGCAAGACGTGGGGTGAGCCCACCGACGGCGATCTGCTCGCCTTTACGCTGAGCCAGTCGCGCGCAGCCTGACCGGCGCCGTTGCCGGCTGAGCCGCCCGATTCACGGCGGACTTTCAGTGAAATTCCAATAAAAAGCGGTCTTCACGTTTGATTCGTGAAGACCGCTTTTTTCCTGCTTCCCGCGATTACTTCGTCTTCAGCATCTCTTCGATTTGATGAAGGAGGGCATCGCGCCGATCCTTCGAGAGACCCTTCAGGCGCAGTTCGAGCCGGTCGTCGCCATACGATTTCAGGTCGCCGACGGCGACGCCGTCGAGCTTGATTTCCAGGCGTTGAGCGTAGCGCTGCCGGCCGGCGGGTTTCGGGCTTTCCGACGGTGTGGCCCGGCCTTTCACGATATCTGCAACCTGGCGCGTGCTCAGGTCGTCGGCAAGAATCCGGTTGATGAGACGCAGCGTGGCGTCGGTGCCTCGTGCGCCATGATAGCGGCCAACCTGATAAGCCATGTTCGAGCCGAAGCGATCCGGACGCGCGACCATTTCATGCATGACCAATTCGGGCAATTTGGCGATGGAGAGCGCCACGGCCACAGTCGATTCATCGAGGCCAAGATGGTCGGCGAGTTCTCGCTGACTCTGGAAATGTTCTTCCTCGATAAACCGCTTCCATACGATCGCGTTGTCGAAGACCGTTTGCGAGTCGCGCTGGACGTTGAGATCGTAGCCAAGCTTGTAGCTCGCGAGACCGATGGGTAGATCGACGACGATGGCCTTGACGACTTCCTTGTTCGCTTCCTTGAGGGCACGCACGCGCCGCCCGCCGTCGCTGACGTAATAGCTGCCGGGCGCTGCGTAATCGGGAATCACGTGAATGGCCTGCTGCTGCCCCTGCTTGGCGAGATTGACCGCGAGTTCGGCAATCGACGTCTTCAGGTAGAAATGACGCGGATTGAACGGACTCGGTTTGATAGCTTTCAGCGGCAACTCGATGATCTGGCCAGGGCGATAACCGTGCTCGACGCGCCACGCGCGATATTCTGCAGACTCGTTTTCTGCCTGAGCAAGAGCAGCATCTTCCGTGCTCGTAACCGGTTCCGGCTGACTTGCGCGACCGACCGATTCACGCGACTTTGGCTTGTCTTGGACGATGCCGTCGATGGCATTCAGTCGGTCGAGAGCCGTGCGCTTCTCGCTACTCGTCGTGTCAGGCCGCGCCTGAAAACCTTTGGCAAATTGTGAGGGCTTCATTCAGGGTCCTTTATGCGCATAAAGTCAGGGGAGCATCTCCGCTATTTCGTCGGCGCATGCACGCACTTCGACGGCGGCGAGTCGTGCACCGCGGTCGCTCATCTGCAGGACCGTTTGACCGAGTGCCATGGCCTGTTTGTACGCTTCGCGGGTGGGAATTTGCGTTTTGAGGAGGGGGAAACCGAGTTCTTCCAGCGCGCGCTTCAACTCACGCGTGAGCATGCGCTTCTCTTCCGTCTTGTTCAGCAGGAAAACGGCCTTCAGGTCTTCGTTCATGACCTGAGCTTGCTGGATCAGTTTGACGAGCCCAACGCTCGACCAATAGTCGGCGGGCGAAGACGAAGTGGGAATGACGGCGATCGTAGCGGCCAGCAGCACGACGCCAGAGACCTTTTCGGTGATCGACGGCGGGCAGTCGACGATGATGACGTCGTAGTCGCCGATGAATTTCTTGATCTCGCGGTGGATCTGGCCGCCCGCCTCAGAGAGATTCACCACTGGGAACGGAATACCAGTTTCCCCGTCTGCTGAAGCGCTCGCCCAGTGAACCAGCGTGTTCTGGCCGTCGGCATCGACCACGAGCACGCGCTTTCCCTTTTCGTGGAATGCTGCGCCGAGATGCATCGCGATCGTGCTCTTGCCGACCCCGCCTTTTTGCTGCGTGACTGCGATTATCTCTGCTGCCAATTGATTTTCTCCTTTTGCTAATTGTTTTGGATTTTACCTGGATTAAGTTTCGATTCAACGGCAGTTGTCTGATTTTCATCGGATTGGATGAGACATTGGCCGTTCGGCCAAGGTTTATGCGCATAAAGGTCGGCGGAGCCCGAGGTGTTTGGGCCGTGTTCGCTTCGTCGGATCGCTGCGGAGAGTGGGTGGTGATGCCCGGTCGCGTTACGCAGGAATGGCTGGCGGGTTTATGCGCATAAAGTTGGTGCGCGAGAAGCGGCCGGCTGGGAGCCGAATAGCTCGCGGCATCCACGGGGCGGCTTTGGGTGAAGCGCCCTCGTCAGCAAGAAGCCTTTATGCGCATAAAGTCCCGGCGCGATGAGTTCGATGTCGCATCGACCACGCGGGACGTATTCAGTCGTTTTACTTCAGATGCCTGCTAGGCCTGTCCATGGCATGGGGACGCGGCAAATTCCGTGGACATAAGAGTGCCCGCCTGCGTTGACTAACGGCCGCTCATGTCCTTGGTGTCGAACGGCCGTGTTAGCGTGCCGAAGCCTCGCCCCCTGCCACGGGGCGGGGCAAACTTTATGCGCATAAAGCTCCAGCATGCGTTGACTAGCGGGCCGCCCACGCCACCCCATCCGCTCGGCTGCCTCAAGCTATCGTTTCCTCACGGATTGCCATTTCCGGCTCCTTGCGTCCCACATGGCTCCATGTTGATCGCAACGTGGCCGAGAACGACGACGCAAACCACTTCTCCCCCTCTCCAGCCTGACCGGTAAAATTAGCCCCCTTGAACGGCCTTGCAAGCAGCCTGCTCAAGCCAGCCCATTTTCACCAGGCTCAAGCGACGTCAAACTCACTGGACTGATACCCATCCTGAGTGACCAACAGGTGCCGCCGTTCCAAAGCAATCCCCTCACTCCAACCTCCCCCATCACGAACCCATGATCACGATCTATCACAACCCCCGCTGCTCGAAGTCCCGTGCTACCTGCGAGCTGGTCTCGACCACATGCAACACGGCCAATGAACCAGTCGAGATAGTTGAGTATCTGAAGACCCCATTCACGGTCGAGCAGTTAAAAGCATTGCACGCATTGTTGGGCGGTCCGCTGCGCGACATGATGCGCACGAACGAAGCCGAGTACGCGACGCTCGGACTGGATGCCGATGGCGTGACAGATGATCAGCTCTACGAAGCAATTGCGGGCCACCCGATTCTGCTTCAGCGTCCGATTGTCGTGCGTAACGGCCGGGCCGCGATCGGCCGTCCGCCGGAGAACGTCGCCGCGCTGTTCGATTGACCCAACTCGCCTCGCCCTTTTCGGTGACAGTGTTCCTCAGGCGATCCTCTCAGATTTCGTTTCACCCGCAGTTCTCGCCCTCACGCTTGTTCTCCGGAATCCACCGGGCGAGACCGCGGATTCCCCGCGCGACGCCATGTCGAACTTGCCCGCCGCGCGTTGCCCGAGCCGGGCTTCGCGCGGGGGCAGCAAACCACCCGACACAGACCTGCCTCAACCCCGACCCTTGCCCGGCCCCATCGGGCTTCGCGCCAAATTGTCCACAAGGTTTTCCACTCAATCTGTGGATAAATGTCCGGCCACCCGGCTTATCCACAGTCATCGGACACTTCGCACCACGCACGCGGCCCACCTGACACACCCGCGATTTCTCTCGCGCCTATGATGGGGGCTTCTTTCCACTGCGCCTCGTGCGCGCCACCCGGGAAAACCGAGGGAGACACTGAGATGGCCTATCAAGTTGCGGTCGTGGTCGGCAGTCTGCGCAAAGATTCGTTCAACCGGCAACTCGCGCATGCCGTGACATCGCTTGCGCCTGCCGACTTTTCGTTCGAGTTTCTCGACATCGGCGTCTTGCCGCTCTACAGCCAGGACTACGACGCCGACTACCCCGAGGTCGCGCGTCAGTTCAAGCAGAAGATCGAGGCAGCCGATGCGCTGCTCTTCGTGACGCCTGAGTACAACCGCTCGATTCCGGGTGTGTTGAAGAACGCGATCGACTGGGGCTCGCGTCCGTGGGGCAAGAACTCTTGGGGCGGCAAGCCGGGCGCGGTGCTCGGTACTTCGGTGGGGGCCATCGGGACGGCGCTGGCTCAGGCGCATCTGCGCAACGTGCTCGCCTATCTCGATGTGGCGACACTCGGCCAGCCCGAGATGTTCATCAAGCACGATGCCACGCGGATCAACGAAAAAGGCGAGATCGTGAACGACGATACGCGCAAGTTTCTGCAGACGTTCGTCGATCGCTATGCCGAATGGGTCAAGCGCCAGTTAGGCCGTTAGCCAACGGCCGCGGCTTTGACGGGTGGCAGCAGGTAGCAGGCCGGTAGCAGGCCAGGCGCGGCCGCCGCGTCTCTCTACAACGCGCGGCCGCCGCGTCACGCACAGCGCGCCCGCGCACGCAGCAACCGCGTGCGCGGGCAGCAGCATCAATGCACCGTCGGAGGCTGTCCGGTCACGGGCCGGTCCGGCGCATCGGACGCGCGGTGGTCGTGCGAGTCCTCTTCATACTCGATGAATTCATCGGGAATGCGCGGCGCCGCCGCGTCCGCGGGTTGCGTCGCTTGCGGGGCAGCAGGTACGTCGACGTGCGCGGCGCCGGCGGGCGTGCCCATCACAGCGCCCGCGCCCGGCGCGCTTGCCGAGGCGAGCACGGTGGCTTCGGCCTCATTCACCGGCCGCGCCGTGGTCCCGGTTGATGGGTGCACCGGTTCGCCTGCAGCGCCCGCCTGAACGTCTTTCGCTTCGCTCTGCTCCGGCTGCGCTACGCGCCGCCGCATGGCTTCGGCCAGATTGGCGAGCCCGAGCTCGTCGAGCGCCGAACGCTCGCGCGCTACCGGATCGGCGTCCGTCGCTGGCCATGTCCAGTTGCCGCCGCGCACGGCGACTTCGAGTGCGTGCTCCTCGCGCAGCGTGTTGCACGCGAGGTCCGCGTGCGCTTCGTCGGCGACGCGCACGCCTATCAGCACGTTGCCCGCAGGCGTGACGGGCTCGGGCGGTACGCCGACGTTCGCGCGCACGTCCCCCGTCGATGAGAAGAAGCCCGCCACGAGCCGCTCGATGCCGGCCAGTACGCCTGATTCGTGCACGGGCAATTCGATGTCGCTGGCAGCGAACCCGCATTGCAGCAGCGCTTGCTGCGCGTGCTGCGCCTTGTCGTAGGTCTCGAAGAGACCGGTCACGGTCTGTTTCATGGCTTGTTCCTCCTCATAGCCCCTACACGTACCAGATGACCGATGACGCAAGCCGCGTGCCACGCGGTTCGCCCCACGCAGTTCGCCCCACGCAGTTCGCCCATATATCTCGCCGATGACGGTCGCCGACGACGTTCGCCATGCGCGCCCAACACCGGCCGCGTGCCTTTTTCGACCTAGAGCGTCGCGTCCCGTTCCCGTCGCGCGCGCGTCTGGCGATCGAGCTGGATCGCTTCCAGCATCTTCTCGAGCAGCGCGATGTCGAACGGCTTCGAGAGCACGCGCACGTCCACGCCGCGCGTGCGCTCCAGCTCCTCCGCGTAGCCCGTGACGAGGATCACCGGCAGCGTGGGCTCGCGCACCTGCAGCGCTTCCGCGAGATCGATGCCGTTCATCGCGCCCGGCATGTGGATGTCCGAGAGCACGAGGTCGAAGAGCGGCGCGTCGTCGTCGCTCGCGCGCGCGGCGCGGGCCGCATCGACGAACGCGAGCGCGCTCGCCGCGTCGTTCGCGCAGGTGATGTGATGGCCCATCATTTGCAGCAGCGCTTCGGTGCCCGCCGCGACTTCGTCGTTGTCCTCGACGAGCAGCACGCGCAGCCCTTGCGGCGGATTCGCGCTGTGCTCGCGCGGCTCGGCTTCGCGTGGCGTGGCCGGCGCGGCGCTCGCGCGCGGCAGATAGAGATGCACCGAGGTGCCGGCGCCAATCGCGCTGTCGATCGCGGCAAGACCGCCCGAGCGCTCGCAGAACGCGAACACCTGCGGTAGTCCGAGCCCTGTGCCCATGCCTTTCGGCTTGGTCGTATAGAGCGGTTCGAAGGCGCGCGCGAGCACGTCGGGCGACATGCCCACCCCCGTGTCCTCGAGCGAGACGTGCACGAACTCGCCGTCGAGCGGGAAGCCTTCGCCGGGACGGAACGAGATATTGCGCGCGCGCACGGTGAAGCGGCCGCCGTTGGGCATGGCGTCGCGCGCGTTCACGGCGAGATTGATGAGCGCGAGCTCGAATTCGGCGACGTCCACCAGCACGGGCCAGACGGCTTCGTCGACGTCCATGACGAGCGCGACCTTCGCACCGAGCGAGGCGCGCAGCAGCTCGCGCGACGCCGGCAACCAGCGGCCCACGGGAATCGTCTCGTTGCGCAGCGGCTGCTTGCGCGCGACGCCGAGCAACTGGCGCGTGAGCGACTGCCCGCTCTTGAGCGCGCGCTCGACGGCCGAGAGTTCGCGCTCGAAGCCCGTCACGCCGCGCCGCCGCGCGATCTGCACGTTGGCCGAGACGATCATCAGCAGGTTGTTGAAGTCGTGCGCGACGCTGCCCACGAGGTTGCCGAGCGCTTCCATCTTGCGCGACTGCCGGTAGGCCGATTCGATCGAGCGGCGCATCGCCGCCTCGGCCTGCCAGCGCTCCCAGGCTTCCTCCTCGGCGGCGAGGCGGCGCAGCGAGAGCCAGATCACGCACCACAGCGCGATCGACGGCGTGAACATCGAGATGATCAGCACGCTCAGGTGCCGGTACCACGCGGCCCAGACCGCCGACGTGCGGTAGAGGCAGGCCACGTAGACCGGATACGCGCCCACGCGCCGGAACGCGACGATCGCATTGTCGCCGAGCAGTTGCGAATGCATGCGCACGACGCCCGCGTCCTTGCCGAGGGCGAGCGCGGCGGCGAACGGCGATCCCTCGGTGATGGCAGCCGCCGGCGCGGTAACGGCCGAGGCGCCCGATCCTCCTGCCAGGCCGGCAGGGTTCGATGCCGTGGCGCTTGCCGTAGCCTTCGCGCGCGGCGCGCGCTTGCCCGGCGGCGGCTCGAACGCGAGAATGGCGCCGTCGCTGCGCACGAGGCCGAGCGCCATCGGCGAGTCGTCGCCCAGCAGCTCGCTGTAGAACTTGTCGAAGTAGCCGGGCCGCAGCGCGACCGAGACCAGCCCCGCGAACTGGCCCGCGGGGTCGTGGCGCGCGATGCCGGTGTTGAACACCGTCTCACCGCTCACCTGGCCTTGCATGACGCGCGAGACGTGGTCGAGCACGTGGCCGGCGCGGATGCCCACGAAGTCGGCGCGCGTGGCGATCGAGACGGCCGGCGGCGGCGAGTAGCGGCTGCTCGCGAGCAGCTCGCCGTCGCGGCCGAAGATCGAGACGGCCGCCACCTGCGGGTAGCCGCCGCCGATCGTGTCGAGCTTTTCGTGGATCTGCGCTTCGTTCGCGCGGACGCCGTCGTCGTCGAGATCCTCGACGCCGTCCACGATGCGCGCATCGAGCGCATCGTTCATGTCGAACACCTTGAGCGCGTGCTCTTCCGCCACGCGCACGGTGCGCAGCGTGGCATCGGTGGCGTCGGCCTCGCGCGTGCGCAAGTCGTTCCACGCCATCGTGGCGACGTAGAGGCAAGGAAGCACGATCGCGGCGAGCAGCAGCGCGATCAGCGTGCGGCGGCGCACCGTGAAGTCGTGGCTGGGCGCGGCCGGAAACGGCGTTTCGTCGGCACGCGGCGGCGGCGGCGTGCGATCGTCGGGCCCTGCGGGCCGGTCGGGATTCATCGTAGGGATAAGGCTGAAGACGGCGGCGGAGCTTTTGACATGATAAACGACGGCGCTCGCGCATCGGTCCGATCGGGCTTCCGGGCGATTGCGCGACGTTCCGCGTAGCGCAAACGTACACAAAAGGATAATCGCCGGTCTTTAATTAGGGGATGGATTGTTTATTTCTGAAAATCGACCAAAACAAGTCGTTTTTGTTCGTCCAACGATTATCGCCGAGTTGCATTTGATTCAATTTGCTTCGAGAATCGCTGCCACGATAAATAACATGTGTCAAAACAGGCGTTGCCTGCCGCACATCAGGGCTGTTTTTCGGGGTGTCCTGAATCTGTAAGGCAAAGAAAGCGGCACAAAAGCGGGCTGCCTGGTATCGGCCGGGGCGGGCATCCCATCGCGCCATCGATTCAATTGGGCCTCGCCAGCGATTTCATGCCATGCCCATAAAAATACGCGCGCTCGCTAAAGAACTCGTGTTCGCAGCCGTTAATACGCCTTAACGCATTCCGTCCCACGCACATTCATTCCGCATATCCATGTCCTTGCCCATCGTGATCGCCGACGATTCGCTGCTTGCCCGCAAGGTGCTCACGAAGGCGCTGCCCGAGGACTGGGACGTCGAGATCTCCTACGCGTCGAACGGACAAGAAGCGCTGGCGTTGTATCGCGCCGGGCGTGCACCGGTCCTGTTTCTCGACCTCACGATGCCCGACATGACGGGCTTCCAGGTTCTCGAAGCCTTGCAGCACGAGGATCTGAACACGTTCGTGATCGTCGTTTCCGCCGATGTCCAGCCGCGCGCCCAGGAGCGCGCGCTCGCGCTCGGCGCGATGGCGTTCGTGCCGAAGCCGGTCACGCAGGAAGCGCTGCTACCCATCCTCAAGGAGTACGGGTTGTATGCCTGATCGAGTGTTCACGGAATTGCAGCGCGACGCGCTCCAGGAGATCGCCAACCTCGGCATGGGCCAGGCGGCGACGCGCCTGTCGGGGCTCCTGAACGCCTTCATCGAGCTCTCGGTGCCGCGCGTGCGCGTGGTCGCCGTGAGCGAGGCGGCGCAGGCGCTGCGCGAGATGACCGGCATCGACGGCCCGGTCACGGCGGTGCGCCAGGGCTTTCGCTCCGAGATCAAGGGCGAGGCGCTCGTGATTTGCCGCAGCGGCGAGATTGCCGAACTGGGCGCGCTGATCGGCGGCCCGTACGCGCAATCGACGCACGACGCGCTCACGGAGCAGGAGTTGATCTTCGACGTCGCGAACGTGTTGTCCGGCGCGTGCGTTTCGTCGATGCTCGATCAGCTCGGGCGCATGCCCGTGTTCTCGCAGCCTGGGCTGCTCGGCGGCGCCATCATGCTCGACGAGGTGTTCCAGCCCGGCATGCTCGCCTGGGATCTCGCGCTCCTCGTGGAAGTCAATTTCGCGCTGGAAGACCAGCGCTTTCGCGCGCATCTCGTCATGCTGATGGCCGAGGAATCGATCCATCACGTGAGCCGCGCCATCGACGCGCTGCTGCACAGCCTATGAATACCCGTGACCCGTCGGCGCCGCTGCCGCTCTCGCTCTCGGACCTCGTCGTGGAGCGCGTGGGCTTCGGCCTTTTCGTGCTCGACCGCGACATGAACGTGCTGATGTGGAACCGCTTCATGCAGGACCACAGCGGCGTGGCGGCGGCCGAGGTGATCGGCCGTCCGGTCTTCGAGCGCTTTCCCGACCTGCCGCGCGCGTGGCTCGCGCGCAAGGTCGAGAGCGTGTTCCAGCTCGGTAGCTTCGCATTCAGCTCGTGGGAGCAGCGGCCCTACCTGTTCCGCTTCGACCACGACCGTCCGATCACGGGCGGCGTCGACTACATGCAGCAGGACTGCACCTTCATGCCGCTCATGCAGGACCGCGAGGTGATCGCCGTGTGCGTGACCATCTCCGACGTCACGCACGTGAGCGTCATGCAGCGCGAGCGCGAGGACGCCGTGGCGCGGCTGCGCGAATATGCCGACCGCGATGGCCTCACGGGCATCGCGAACCGGCGCTATTTCGAGGGGCGGCTCGCCGACGAATTCGCGCGCTGGCAGCGCTATGGCGGGGAGATGTCGGTGCTGCTCTTCGATCTCGATCACTTCAAGAAGATCAACGACGAATTCGGCCACGTCGCCGGCGACACGGTGCTGCGCGCGATGGCGCAGCGCGTCGCGCAGGTGGTGCGCAAGCAGGACGTGTTCGGGCGCTTCGGCGGCGAGGAGTTTGCGCTGCTCCTGCCCTGCACGCCGCTCGACGACGCGCTGCACGTGGCCGAAAAGATCCGTCACACGATCGGCGACGCGCCCGTGGAGGTCCAGGGCGTAGTCGTGCCCGTTACGGCGAGCGTGGGCGCCGCCGCCGCGCGGTCCGGCGCGTCCGACTACGAGGTCATGATCAACGAGGCCGATGCGGCGCTTTACACCGCCAAGCGGCAGGGGCGCAACCGCTGCGTGGCGCTCGTTCACGAACTTTCGTGATTTATTGGTGCGGGATCGGCGAAAATCGCCACTGGTTGGCGTCATTTGACGCGATTCGCGGGATGCGCCCGTCCGCATGCTGCTGATTCGCCCCGCCCGCGCCCTGCGCCGGGTCGTTCCCTGCACCTTTTCTCGCGCTTTCCCCCGCCGCTGCTGACCTGCCGCGACTGCGGCGGCCGGCAAAGGTTGATATACTTTTGGCCGTTTCCGGCCGTGGACCCTGAACGGCGTCCCGAAAGAGCCGGTGCCTCGCGCGTGTCCGCGCGCGCGGGCGACCCGCGGCATGCGGGCCCGAATATCTGAAAAGCACCGTCCAGGGTGCCCCCAGCGGAGAAGCGTCTTGGCCGTTTCCAACCTCGTCGTGGACGATACACATCAAACCGACGCCGCCGCCGCTTCGTCGGGCAGCTCGTTTTATCTGGCGATGCGGATCCTGCCGGCGGCGCAGCGCGACGCCATGTATCAGGTCTACGCCTTTTGCCGCGCCGTCGACGACATCGCGGACAGCGACCTGCCACGCGCCGAGCGTGCGGCGGGGCTCGACCAATGGCGCGCCGACATCGACGCATGCTATGCCGGCACGCCGCGCGCCTCGCTCGCGGCGCTCACGCGCCATATCCATACGTTCGGGCTCGCGCGCGAGGACTTTCACGCGATGATCGACGGCATGGCCATGGACGCGGCCGAGGACATCTGCGCACCGGACGAGGCCACGCTCGACCTGTACTGCGACCGCGTCGCGAGCGCGGCGGGCCGTCTTTCGGTGAGGATTTTCGGGATGCAGGACGAGCCCGGGCGTCTGCTCTCGCATCACCTCGGGCGCGCGCTGCAGCTCACGAATATCCTGCGCGACATCGACGAGGACGCGGACATCAACCGCTGCTATCTGCCGCGCGAATTGCTCGCGCGCGAGGGCATCGCGCTGTCGAACCCGCACGAGATCGCCGCCGATCCGTCGCTGCCGCGCGTGTGCGCGACGCTGGTGCAGCGCGCGCTCGCCCATTTCGCGCAGGCCGACGCCATCATGGACCGCACGCCGCGCGCGCAGGTCAAGGCGCCGCGCATCATGTCGGGCGTGTATCGCGTGCTGCTCGAGCGCACCGTCGCGCGCGGCTTCGCTCTGCCGCGCACCAAGGTCGTCAAGCCGCGCGCGCGGCTCATGTGGATCGTCGCGCGCTACGCGCTGTTCTAGGGCCGGCCCCGATGCCGCGGCTCGTCCATGTGATCGGCGCGGGGCTCGCGGGCCTCGCGGCGGCGCTCCGGCTGCAGCGTCGCGGCGTCCAGGTCGCGCTGCACGAGGCGGCCTCGCAGGCCGGCGGACGCTGCCGTTCGTACTATGACCGCACGCTCGCGGCCGCGCTCGACAGCGGCAATCATCTCGTGCTGGCGGGCCACGAAGCCACGCTCGACTACGTGCGTGCGATCGGCGCAGCCGACGAGCTCACGGGCCCGAGCGAGCCCGCCTTCGCGTTCATGGACCTCGCGGCGCGCTCGCGCTGGACCGTGCGTTTTTCGCGTTCGCGCGTGCCGTTCTGGATCGGCGACGCCCACGCGCGCGTGCCGGACACGCGGGTGTCGGACTATCTCGCGCTGCTGCCGCTCCTGTTCGCGAAGCCCGGCCGCACGATGGCGCAGACCATGCGTTGCGACGGCCCGCTCTGGGACCGCCTGCTGCGTCCGCTGTTTCTCGCGGCGCTCAACGTCGAGCCGCGCGAGGCCAGCGCGGAACTCGCGGCGTCGCTGCTGCGCGACGTGCTGTCCGCGGGCGGCGAGGCGTTCCGGCCGCTGGTGGCGCGCAACGGCCTGTCGAGCGCGTTCGTCGACCCGGCGCTGCGCATGCTGCAGCATGGCGGCGCGGCGATCCGGCTCGACGCGCCCCTGAGGGCGATCGAATACGACGACGCGGCGCACCGCGTCGCGGCACTCGATTTCGACAGCGGCCGCGTCCGCTTAAGCGCGGACGAGGCCGTCGTGCTGGCGGTGCCGGCCGCCGCGGCCGCCGCGCTCGTGCCGGCGCTGCAGACGCCGCAGCGCCACACGGCCATCGTCACCGTGCACTTCGCCGTGGCGCCGCCGCCAGGGCTGACCACGCCGATGACGCTGGTGAACGGCACGGCCGGCTGGCTGTTCGCGGGCACGGACCGCATGTCGGCGACGATCCACGACGCCGCCAGCCTCAATGCGGCGGGTCTGCTCGATCCGCTCGATGTGCAGGCTTGCGAAGCCCTCGCGCGGCGCGTCTGGGCCGACTTGGCGGGCGCGGCGTCGCTGCCCGCCGAGCCGCTGCCCGCGTGGCAGATCGCGCACGAGGCGCAGGCGACCTTTGCCGCCGTGCCGCAAGAAGAACTGCGCCGCCCGGCGGCGCGCACCCGCTGGACCAACTTGACGCTCGCAGGCGACTGGACTGCCACCGGCCTGCCCGCGACGATCGAAGGGGCAATCCGCTCGGGCCGCAAGGCCGCGGATCTGCTTTAAGTCTTAAAAAATCAGGATGTACCGATGAACGATCTTTCAGAGGCCATGCCGGCCGACTACCTCGCGAACGCGCCTGGCGCAGCAGCGGCGCCCGACGCAGCGGCGCTCGGCGTGGCGCCGACGCTCGGCAACGCGAGCACGCTCGCTTACGCAGCGGCGCCCGCCGACGTGTCCGGCATGAGCGACGCGCTCGATGCCGCCGTCATGCGCGCGACCGACGCGATCCTCGCCGACCAGCGCGCCGACGGCCACTGGGTCTACGAGCTCGAAGCCGACGCCACGATTCCCGCCGAATACGTGCTGCTCGTCCATTACCTGGGCGAGGAGGCGAACCTCGAACTCGAAGGGAAGATCGCGCGCTACCTGCGCCGCATCCAGCTGCCCGGCGGCGGCTGGCCGCTCTTCACCGACGGCGACATGGACGTGAGCGCGAGCATCAAGGCTTACTTCGCACTCAAGATGATTGGCGATGCTGAAGATGCCAGGCACATGGTGCGCGCGCGCGAGGCGATTCTCGCGGCGGGCGGCGCGGAAAAAGCCAACGTGTTCACGCGCATCCTGCTCGCGCTCTACGGCGTGGTGAGCTGGTACGCGGCGCCGATGATGCCGGTCGAGATCATGCTGCTGCCCAAGTGGTTCCCGTTCCATCTCTCGAAGGTCTCGTACTGGGCGCGCACCGTGATCGTGCCGCTGCTGGTGCTGGGCGCGAAGCGCCCGGTCGCGAAGAACCCGCGCGGCGTGCGCATCGACGAGTTGTTCCGCGGCGCGCCCGTCACCACGGGCCTGAACGAGCGCGCGCCGCACCAGAGCAAAGGCTGGTTCGGCTTCTTCCGCGCCGTGGACGGCGTGCTGCGCATCACCGATCCGCTGTTCCCGGCCTACCTGCGCCAGCGCGCGATCGACGCGGCGGTGGCGTTCGTCGACGAACGCCTGAACGGCGAGGACGGCCTCGGCGCCATTTTCCCGGCCATGGCCAACGCCGTGATGATGTACGAGGTGCTCGGCTATCCCGCCGATCATCCGCATCGCGCGATCGCGCGCCAGTCGGTGGAAAAACTCGTGACGGTCCATGCCGAGGAAGCCTACGTGCAGCCGTGTCTCTCGCCGGTGTGGGACACCTCGCTCGCCGCGCACGCGCTTATCGAAACGGGCGACGCGCGCGCGCACGAAGCCGCGCGGCGCGGACTCGAATGGCTGCGCCCGCTGCAGATTCTCGACCTGCGCGGCGACTGGATCTCGCGCCGCCCCGACACGCGTCCGGGCGGCTGGGCGTTCCAGTACGCGAACCCGCATTATCCCGACGTCGACGATACGGCCGTGGTCGTGGCCGCGATGCGCCGCGTCGACCAGATCGACAAGACCAGCGCCTACGACGAGTCCATTGCGCGCGCGCGCGAATGGGTCGTGGGCATGCAGAGCAGCAACGGCGGCTGGGGCGCGTTCGAGCCGGAGAACACGCACGAATACCTGAACAGCATCCCGTTCTCGGATCACGGCGCGCTGCTCGATCCGCCGACGGCCGACGTCTCGGGCCGCTGCCTCTCGATGCTCGCGCAGCTCGACGAACTGCCGGTCGCGAGCGAGCCCGCACGGCGCGCGTACAACTACATCCTCGCCGAGCAGGAAGCCGATGGCAGCTGGTACGGCCGCTGGGGCATGAACTACATCTACGGCACGTGGACGGCGCTGAGCGCGCTGAACGCGGCGGGCCTCGAGCACACGGATTCGCGCATGAAGCGCGCGGCGCAGTGGCTCATCGCGATCCAGAACGACGACGGCGGCTGGGGCGAGGACGGCACCAGCTACAAGCTCGAATATCGCGGCTACGAGCGCGCGTCGAGCACGGCGTCGCAGACGGCGTGGGCGCTGCTCGGCCTGATGGCCGCGGGCGAGGTGAACCATCCGGCGGTCGCGCGCGGCATCGCCTGGCTGCAGGCCACGCAGCGCGAACACGGGCTCTGGGACGAAACGCGCTTCACGGCCACGGGCTTCCCGCGCGTGTTCTATCTGCGCTACCACGGCTATCGCAAATTCTTCCCGCTGTGGGCGCTCGCGCGCTACCGCAACCTCAAGCGCGACGGCGTCACGCGCGTCCGCGTCGGCCTGTGACGATGACGGTCGAATCTGCCGCCGCTCCCGCCGCTGCGCGTGTACGACGCGCGAACAGCGCGCTGCCCGTGATCGTCGTGACCGGCATGGCCTTCGAGGCCAGCATCGCGGCGGGGAAAGGCGCCGATGGCATCGAGGCGGTCTACGCCGCGCGTGCCGACCTGCTCGAGCGCGCGCTCGCGGCGGCGCTCGATCGCGGCGCCTCGGGCGTCATCAGCTTCGGCACGGCAGGCGGTCTGGGGCCGGATCTCGAACCGGGCACGCTCATCATTGCCGATGCCGTGGACGGCCCGCTCGGCCGCGTCGCCTGCGATGCGGCGTGGAGCGAGCGCATGGCGGCGGCCTTGCTCGGCTCGCCGCTGGCCACGCAAACGCGGCGCGGCGTGGAAGCGGCCGTGGCCGCGCCGCTCACCGGCGCGGCGGACAAGGCGGCGCTGCATCAATCGAGCGGCGGCGCGCTGGCCGTCGACATGGAATCGCATCTGGCCGCCGCCGCGGCCGCCGCACGCGGCCTGCCGTTTGCGGTTTGCCGCGCGGTGGTGGATCCGGCATGGCGCAGCCTGCCGAAGGCCGCGATGGCCGGCCTGCGCGGCGACGGCTCGACGGCCATCATGCCGATCCTGCGCGAGCTCGCGCGCGACCCGCTGCAACTGGGCGGGCTGCTGCGCGTGGCCGCCGACGCCGGCTCGGCGCGCAAGGCACTTACGGCTGCAAGGCGCGTGCTGACCGCATCTGGCGCTTTTTTCCCCTGACTAGTCCGGCGACTTGCCGGAGGGGGCTCTTGCAATACCTAGGGAAAACCCTATATCTGGTAACATACTGGTGTTAACCCTAGGTCATCTTTTGGTGACTTGGGGACGGATTGCGCACAGGAGTTACCAGCCATGAATTTTCATACCCGCAAATGGGTCAAGCCTGAAGACCTGAATCCCAACGGCACGCTGTTCGGCGGCAGCCTGCTGCGCTGGATCGACGAAGAAGCGGCCATCTATGCGATTTGCCAGCTCGACAATCAGCGCGTCGTGACCAAGCTGATCTCGGAAGTGAACTTCGTGAGCTCGGCGCGTCAGGGCGACATCATCGAGCTCGGGATGAAGGCGACGCATTTCGGCCGCACGTCGGTCACGCTGCGCTGCGAAGTGCGCAACAAGGTCACGCGCAAGAGCATTCTGACGATCGAAAAGATGGTGTTCGTGAATCTGGGCGCCGATGGCAAGCCCGCGCCGCACGGCCGCGAGCAGATCCGTTACGCCGACGAGGCTTACGAGCGCTATCGTCAGACCGTGCAGTCGGCGGCGGACGCCACGGCGCTGGCGGCGGCGAAGGAAGCCGGGTATGAGGACGAGCACGAAGACGTAGCGGTGCATTGAGCGGCGCGGGCGTCTTAAAAGGAAAAACCCGGCAGGCTTGTGGCCTGCCGGGTTTTTTGTATCCGCGCTGACATTGAGCAGGTGAGGCAATGAACTCGGTGTCTTGCAGAGCCGCTAACCTTCAATTGAGGATGAATATCGTGAAGCGCTGCGTGAGCATGTTGGAAGCCGAGTCGCTTTTCTTACGCCTGGTTGAGGATGTCGAACAGGGGCGGGAAAAGGAAATCATCATTGCTCGTGGCGGATGGCCCGTCGCGCGTCTCGTACCTCTTGCTCCAGCGCCGTCCATTGACCGGCGCATTGGCGTTGCCAAGGGCATCTTCGAAGTTCCCGATGAAATCGACGCCCATAGCGATGAGATCGCCGCTCTGTTCAACTGGGGGAGCAAGTGAGCATTCTGAGTTCGTCTTCCGGGTGTGACGGAGCAAGCCGATGTTGTGACGGGCGCGAGGCGCGGGCGGGATGCCGTACGCCAGTTCGAGGACCGAAGTCTCGATCAGGACGTTAATCCTGCACCCGGCTCGCTGCGGCGGCGAGGGATATCGGACATGTCGGAGGTCAGTCCTCCGAGCGCCGCAAGGCGCTTTGCCGCCTGGACCCGGATGAAAGTCTGTATGGCTGTACGGACCAGCTCGGCCTGGTCCATGCCGGCCTCGGCAAGCTCAAGCGCTTGTTCGTATAGCGCGTCGTCAATCGTGACCGTTATCCTCATGGCAAAGCTCCTGAATTGATGCAACGCACATTTCAGGGCGCCGATGCCGGTTGCGCAGGCACTGCCGCTGCCGCTGGCGCCGAAGCGGGCTGAGCGGGCTTCATGGCGGAAGCCGCTAAGGGCGCGGAAGCCGATTGCGCGGGAGCCGGAGCGGAAGCCGCTTGCGCAGGTTCAGCCGCCGCCGCACCGCTCGCCGCCGCAGCACCCGCAGCACCCGACGCCTCACCCGGATCCTCATAGTTCGGCAGGCCGTTATCCGAAGCCCCCGATCCCCCCTTGGCGCCCGAATCGCCCGGAGAACCGCCCGAATCGCCCGGATCCTCATAATTCGGCAGCCCATTATCCGAACCGGGCTTGCCCACGGCACCTGCGGCACCCGCAGCCCCCGCCCCGCCCGAGGTCCCTTCCGCGCCCGCGGCACCCGGATCGCCGTAATCGGGCAGCGGCGCATTATTGTTCTGCGAGCCGCGGATCAGCGATGCCCGCTGCTGGCGGTAGGCGTCGCGCACGAACGAATACGGGTCGAGCGCCGCCTGCTTGAGTAGATCGGTCGCGCCAAGCAGGTCCGCGCGCGCACTGATGAACTGCGCGATATACAGCGGATTGCGCACGGCGGGCTCGATGTAGTTGAGGACATTGAACTTCACGTCCACGCCCATGCCGATGCCGTCGCGAATGTCGCTCGGCCCGAACAGCGGCAGCACGAGGTAAGGGCCGGGCGGCACGCCATAGTGGCCGAGCGTCAGGCCGAAGTCCTGGTGGTGCTTCGGCAGCCCGGCGAGCGTCGCGAAGTCGATCAGGCCGCCCAGACCGAAGGTCGAATTCATGGCGATGCGCATGAGATCTTCGGTGGCGTCGGTGATCTTGAGCTGCAGCAGGTTGTTGGCGAGGTTGCTCACGTCGCCGAGATTCGAGAAGAAGTTCGTGATCGCCTGGCGCAGCGGCTGCGGCGTCACCTTCTGATAGCCCTTCGCGATCGGCTGCGCGACGTAGGTATCGAGCTTGTCGTTGAACTTGAAGATCGCGCGGTTGGCCGGTTCGAACGGATCGCCCGGTTTGCGCTCGGGACCTGTGGCGCAGCCCGACGTCACGAGGAGCGCCAGGCTCGCCGCCGCCATGGTGAGCGCGGCTTGTTTTTTAATCATCGGTCGATCCCCTGAATTTCCGATCTTGCACGCTTCGCGCGCGGCTTGCCCATCAGCACGGGCTGGAACACCACGGCGCCGATCAGCGTACAAAACAAGGACAGCGCGAGCAGCTTGCCCATGCTCGACGTGCCCGGATGATGCGAAAGCCACAGGCTGCCGAAAGCCGTGGCCGTGGTGGCGGCCGAGAATAGCACCGCATGGGTCAGGCTGGAGTGCAGCAGGCCAGTCTGTCCTGCGCGCCACGCCATCACGAAGTAGATTTTGAACGCGACGCCCACGCCCAGCATCAGGGGAAGCGCGATGATGTTGGCGAAATTGAGCTGGATACCGAACACAACGCACAACTCGAGCGTCACGAGCGCCGATACCAGCAGAGGAATCAGCGTGCGCAGCACGTCGCCGAAATGACGCAGCGTGATCCACAGCAGCGCCGTGATGAGCAGCACAGACCAGCCCGCCGCCTCGAAGAACGCGAGAATGATCACGTTGGCCGAATGCAGGATCGAGATCGGACCGCCGATCGCGTTGGGCTCGGCTTGCTTCACCGCGTGCGCGAAGTGCGCGAGCAGGGTGTCGTCGTTGGGATCGACGCCGGCCGGCACGCGCGGCGCGATATCGACGATCGCCTGGCCCGTGACGGGCGAGATCCAGTCGTCGACCATCGCGCGCGGCAGGTTTTCGCGCGTGATCGGCGAGGGCTGCAAAAGCCGCGCGAGCTGCGCGAAGGCGAGCTTGAGCGGCAGGCTGAAGGCCGCTTCGGCGCGCTCGCGCGTGGCGGCGCTCGCGCCCGCGAGCTTCATGAGGCTGTCGGAGAGATGCTTGGCCTCGGCGGCGCCCGGCCCCGGGTGATCGCCCGCCGCGAGCGCGAGCTGGTTGGCCGCGCGCTTGAGCGTGTCCACGCGCACGGCGTCGGTGACGGGCGAGGACGGCTGCTGCGTGAGCGCGGGCAGCAGTTGCTGCGCGGCGCTCGAGATCAGCATGAGCTTTTGCTGCTGGTCGTCGGGGATCAGCGCGCTGAGCGTGGTGGCGCGGGCCACTTCGGGCAGCTTTTCGAGCTTCGCGGCGATCCTGTCGGCTTCGGCGAGATTGGGCGCGAGCACGCTCACGTCGTTGATCGAGATGACCGGCGAGTTCTTGAGCGCGATGAGCGTCGCCATCGACTCGGTATGCGGGTCCTTCAGGTGCAGCGGATTGAAGTCGAAGCGCAGATGCAGCAGCAGCGGCGTCGCGCCCAGCACGACGATGAGCGTGCTGATGAGCACCGGCTTGCGATGTTCGGCGAGCCACGCGTCCACGGGCGCGAGAAAGAGGAAGCCGGGCGAGGCGCGCTCGCCCTTGGGCCTGAACACGCGGATGAGCGCCGGGAACACCGTCATGTTCGCGAAGTACGCGACGAACATGCCCACGCCCGCGATCTGCCCCAGCTCGGACAGGCCCTTGTAGGCGGTGGGCAGAAACGAAAAGAAACTTTCGGCGACGGCGATGGCGGCCAGCGTGAGCGGCACGCCGATCGTGCGCGCGGTCTTGAGGAGCGCGGCGTCGATGCGGTCGTCGGCGAAGCGCTCCTCGCGGTACTTCACGCCGAACTGCACCCCGAAGTCGACCCCGAGCCCGACGAACAGCACCATGAACGCGACTGACAGCATGTTGAGCGAGCCGATCATCATGAGGCCGAGCGCGGCCGTGATGACGAGGCCGATCACGAGCGTGACGAGCACGGCGCCGATCAGGCGGCCCGAGCGCAGTGCGAGCCAGAGAATCACGAGCACGACGATGGCCGTGATGGCGCCGTTGAGCGCGGCGCCGTCCTGCACCGAGGCGAATTCCTCGTCGGCCAGCGGCTGCTCGCCGGTCAGGCGCACGCGCGCGCCGTATTCGGTGTCCAGATGCAGCGACGCGGCGGTGTCGCGGATCGCCTGCGAGGCGCTCGCGCCGGCCTTGAGCGCCGAGAAGTTCAGCACCGGCTGAACCGTGACGAACGAGAAAGCGGGCTTGGTGGCGGCGTCTTTATCGACGAGCGCGCGCCACGAGAACGCGGCGGGCTTGCCCGCGAGCACCTGGTCGACCACGTCGGCGGCGCTGCCGAGCAGGTTGGCCATTTGCGGCAGCTTCACCTGGCCGATCGTGAGCGGCAATTGCAGCGTGGTCGTGAGCGTGCCGGCGAGCCCCGCAAGGCTCGGGTCTTTCGCGAGCTGGTTCACGAGCGGGCGCGCCTGCACGAGCTGGCCCGTGGTGGAGAGCACCGTCTGGGTGGACGGGAACAGGAGCCCGTTGTGCTCGAAGAACGGGCCGCCCGCGGGCTGCGAGACGGCGCTGAATTCGCGCGTGTCCTGCTTGAGGGCGTCGGCGAGCTTGGCGGCGGCGGCGTCGGCGAGCTCGGGCGCCTGCGCCTCGACCACCACGAGCAGCGACGAACTGCGTTGCGGGAACGCCTTGTCTTTCGCCTCGCTGAGCGCGGCCCATTCGCCCTTGTTTTCGACGAGGCCGCTTACGTCCGTGTTGATCTTGAAATGCTTCGCGACGTACACGCCGCTCGCCAGCGCGAGGACGAGTGCGAGTGCGATGACCCACGCCGCGCGGCGTACCGACCAGGCGACGAGGTGAATGATGAATGGCTTCAGCATAAAGGCGAGGGGGCCTTGTCGATTGACTGTTCTTGATGAGAAGCGCCCAAGTATACCGGCCCGGCTCATCGCGGCGCGCCTCGCGCACACGAGACGAGACGCCAAAGCCGTTATACTGGCCCGGTCGGGGCGGGATCGGACCTCGATGGGGGCCGCCGATCGAACCTTTTTACGGGCCGCTGTTCTGGCGCCTGATATTTACTGTTCCAAGACCGCGTATGAAACGTTATCTGACCGCATTTCTCGCCGCCGCTTTCCTGTCGGGCTCTGGCGCAGCCCTCGCGCAGTCCTCGCCGGACGCCATCGTGAAGAGCGCGGTGGAAGGCACCGTGAAGGCGATGCAGGCCGACCCGCAGGCGCGCGGCGGCGACATGAACAAGATCACGAGCGTGGTCGAGACCCATTTCGTGCCGGCCACCGACTTCCAGCGCACCACGCGCATCGCGATCGGCAAGCCTTGGACCACCGCCACGCCGGAGCAGCAGCAGAAGTTGTATGAGCAATTTCAACTCCTGCTTGTGAAGACCTACGCGTCGTCGCTTTCGCAACTGCGCGATACCCAGGTCACATTCAAATTCGTGCCGTCCAACACGGGCGCGGGCGCGAAGGACACCGTCGTGCAATCGCACGTGATCAGCAACGGCGGCGACGACGCCATCGACTATCGCCTCGAGCGCACCGGCAACGGCTGGAAGATCTACGACATCAACATGATGGGCGCGTGGCTGATCCAGGTCTATCAGACCCAGTTCGCCGACCAGATCGCCAAGGGCGGCATCGACGGCCTCATCAAGTATCTCGTCGATCACAACGCGCGCAGCTAAGGCGTCGCGGCGGTTTTCACATTAGGCGGCGCGTTCTCCACAAGAGGCGCGCCGTTTGCATTTGATGCGCCCGCAATGGGTGCTCTCTCGATCGCGCTTCACGCGCCTTCGCGCTTCACGCGCCTTCGCGCTTCACGCGCCTTCGCGCTTCCTGCGGTTCTCCACCGCGAACTTGATCAGCTCCGCCTGGCCTTCGATATCGAGCTTGCGCTTGAGATTGAGCCGGTGCGTCTCGACCGTGCGCACCGAAAGCCCCGCGCGCTGCGCGATCTGCTTGCTCGACAGCCCTTCGGCGAGCGCATCGAGAATGTCGAGCTCGCGCGGCGTGAGCCGCTCGATGGGCGATGCTTTCAGCGACGCCTCGATCATGCGCGCGCTCAAGGCCGCGCTGAAATAAGTCCGCCCAGCGAGCACGGCCTCGATCGCGCGCACGATCTCGGTGGCCGGCGAATCCTTGAGCACGTAGCCGCTCGCGCCCGCGCGCACGGCTTGCGTCACGTACTCGACGTTGTCGTGCATCGAGAGCATCAGCACGCGGATGGCCGGGAAGCGCTCGTGAAAGATGCCCGCGAGCGCGATGCCGTTCATGCCGGCCATGCCCACATCCATCAGCGCGAGATCGGGCTCGAGCGCGGCGGCGAGCGCGATGGCTTCGTCGGCGTTGCCCGCCTCGCCCGCGACTTCGAGACCCGGCACGGCTTCGAGCCGCGCGCGCAGGCCGTCGCGCACGAGCGGATGATCGTCGACGAGCACGAGGCGCGCCGGTTTGCCTGGTTCGTTCATGGTGTTTCTTCGTCTCTTGTTGCCTGGTCGTTGCTTTGTCGGGTTGCTTCGTTCAGGGCGTTTCGCGTGACGATGCGCCGGCGGCGTGCGCGGTCGCGTGAGCCGTGCTCGCGGGCCGCATCGGCACCCAGGCGGCGAGCACCGTGTGGCCCGGCTTCGAGCTGATCGAGAGCCGCCCGCCGAGCGGCTCCAGCCGTTCGCGCATGTTGCGCAGGCCCATGCCCGCGCGCGGATCGGTGAGCGCATGCGCGACGTCGAAGCCGCGCCCGTTGTCGGCGATGGTGAGCGTGACGCCGTTCGGCGCCACGTCGAGCGTGAGCGCGGCGCGGCGTGCACCGGCGTGCTTCACGATATTGGTGAGCGCCTCCTGGGCGATGCGAAACAGCACCGTGTTCACGGCGTCGGGCAAGGGCGCCGTGCGCGGGGACGTGCGTGAGCGCAGGCCGCCATCGCCCGATGCGTTGCCCGGCTTGCTGTCCGCTTGCGTAAAGCCCATTTCGATTTCCGATTCCTCGGCTAGCTCGCGCGTGAGCTGCTCGAGCGCGGCAGCAAGGCCGAGGTCGTCGAGCATCGCGGGGCGCAGCGCGTGCGAGATGCGGCGCACTTCGCGCAGCGTGTCGGAGAGCCGCGCAAGACCTGTGGACAACGAAGCTTCCGCAGCGGGGACGCGCGCCTCGCCGCGTTCGAAGCGCGCGAGCGCCGACTCGAGCAGCAGCTTCGCGGAAACGAGCATCTGGCTGATGCCGTCGTGCAGCTCGCGCGACAGGCGCGCGCGTTCCTGCTCCTGCGATTGCACGACTTGCTGTGCGAGGCGCTTGAGCTTGGCGTCGGTGCTGCGGTATTCGCTCACGTTGAGCACGAGCGCGCCGAGCGCGAATACGCCCACGCCCGCGAGCGCGATGATGCCGAGCCACTGCAGCGTGCGCTCGATGTTGGCCGAGGCGCGCTCGTCGATGTGCGCGAGCGTGGAATCGACGTCGTCGAGATAGATGCCGGTGCCGACCATCCAGCCCCAGCGCGGCAGCGCGACGACATAGCCGAGCTTCGGCGCGAGCTTGCCGGTCGAGGGCCGGTGCCACATGTAGCGCACGAAGCCGCCGCCGTGCGAGGCCGCGCTCACGAGCTGCTGGATCGTGAGCGCGCCTTGCGGATCACGCAGGTTCCAGAGATCCTGGCCGACGAGGCTCGGCTCGCGCGGGTGCATGAGCGAGCGGCCGTGCATGTCGTAGACGAAGAAATAGCCGTCCGGGCCGAAGTCCATCTTCTGCAGCACGGCGAGCGCGGCGCGCTGGCGGGCGGCGATGCTCGCGGGCACGGGCAGCGCAGGGGCGCTGGCCATGGCGTTTGGATTCGCCGCAGCGGTGGAATCGGCGGAATGGGCGGAATCGGCGCCATCGTCGGCTTCGGGCGCATACAGCGGCGCGATGGCGCTCGTCGCGAGCTCGACGTAATGGCGCAGCTCGATTTCCTTGCTCGACAGATACGCCGCCTGCATCGTCGCGTGTTGCGTGCGCGCGAGCGCGGTCGCCTGCTGCCGCACGCCGATCCCGATACTGGCAATGGCGGCGAGAAACGGCACCACCGCGAGCAGGAAGATCTTCGTCTTCAGGCGGTCGTTGAAGAAAAATGGGGCGGGCATGGCGGCGTTCGGATGCTGAGTGTGCAAGCATAACCGCTGCCCGCGCTCGGTCCGGCAAATCGCTGCGGGTCGGGTGCGCGTGCCTCGCGGCGGGCGGCCACGCTTTTCGGGATTACCGGACGGGCGATGATGGCGGGCGGCGCGATGGGCCTCGACGCGTCTGGATGAGGCCATGAGGCACCTCCGCGCTGTCGTCCGGCCATCGCTCGCCGCTGGCCGGGTTCCCCTTCCCCCGACCCTGACGCACCATCATGACTCGACACATCACAACGATCCGCGCTTTACTCGCGGGCTGTGCCGCCGGCGCCGCGCTGCTGCTCAACGCCTGCGGCGGCAATTCCGAGGCCCGCACGATTACGCAGACGGAGCTGGCCGTGCCCCAGCTGATTGCCCATCGCGGCGGTACGGGCGACGCGCCCGAGAACACGCTGGTCGCCATCCGCGGTGCGCTCGCGAATCGCGCCGACGCCATCTGGCTCACCGTCCAACTGAGCAGCGACGCCGTGCCGGTCCTCTACCGCCCCACCGATCTCTCCTCGCTGACCGACGCGCACGGCCCGGTCGCCTCGAAGACCGCCGCGGAACTCGCGCGCGTCAACGCGGGCTGGCAGTTCCAGACGCAGGACGCCTCCGGGCATGACGTCTATCCCTATCGCAGCGCGCCGGCCGGCATTCCCACGCTCGCCGAGGCACTCGCCGCGATTCCGCCCGACGTGCCCGTCATCCTCGACATGAAGGCCTTGCCCGCGCAGCCGCAGGCCGCTGCCGTGGCGCGCGTGCTCGATGAAACCGGCGCATGGGCGCGCGTGCTGATCTATTCGACCGATGCGAGCTATCAGCAAGCCTTTGCTGCGTGGCCGCACGCGCGGATGTTCGAGTCGCGCGACGCGACGCGCGAACGGCTTGCCGCCGTCGCGCTCGCGCATCGTTGCGAGGCGCCGCCATCTGCGAATACGTGGACCGCGTTCGAATGGCGCCGCCAGGTCGATCTCGTCGAGCAGTTCACGCTGGGCGAGGCGCGCTCGACGGTCGCCGACGCAGCGCTCTGGACGGCGCCGGCGGTCCAGTGCTTCCGCACGAATCCGGGCGTGCACATCGTAGCGATCGCCGTGAACAGCGAAGCCGATTACAAGGCGGCAGCGTGCGCGGGCGTGGATGCGGTGCTGGCCGATTCTCCGCGCCGCATGGTGCCGGTGCGCGATGCCTTGCGAACGGGCTATACCTGTCCTTGAAACGATCTGCGTAGTTATACGTAGATTGCTTACGTAGTTGTCCGGTTGTGGCGGCCGGTGCGAAGGCGAATACTACACGGCCACTGCCTGGCAACGTCGGCCGAACGGCGGGTACACCGCGGACGCACTGCGCCAGGCAGCGCGCTACCATCGTCGGGCACGACAGACGGCGCGCCGCAGCCCGGTTCCGATGCCGGGCCGAAGCGCGCATCGACCACCCATAGACTTAAAACAAGACAAACAGGAGACGGCATGAGTCGGACATCCAGCTTTATCGTCTGGACGCTAGTCGCGCTGCTTGGCGCGTTCGCGTTCGGCACCATCGCGCTCGCGCACGGCGAGCGAGTCAGCGCACTGTGGATCGTGATCTGCGCCGTGTGCGTCTATCTGATCGCGTATCGCTTCTACAGCCGCTTCATCGCGAGCACGGTCCTGCAACTGGACGGCCTGCGCATGACGCCGGCCGTGCGCCACAACGACGGGCTCGACTACGTGCCCACCAACAAGTACGTGCTGTTCGGCCATCACTTCGCGGCGATCGCGGGCGCGGGCCCGCTCGTGGGCCCGGTGCTGGCCGCGCAGATGGGCTATATGCCCGGCATGCTCTGGATACTCGCGGGCGTGGTGTTCGCGGGCGCTGTGCAGGACTTCGTGGTGCTGTTCCTCTCCACGCGCCGCGACGGCCGCTCGCTCGGCGACCTCGTGAAGATGGAGCTCGGGCCGGTGCCCGGCGTGATCGCCCTGTTCGGCACCTTCCTCATCATGATCATCATTCTCGCGGTGCTCGCGCTGATCGTGGTGAAGGCGCTCACGAACTCGCCGTGGGGCACGTTCACCGTGGCCGCGACGATCCCCATTGCGATCTTCATGGGCCTCTACGTGCGCTACATCCGTCCGGGCAAGATCGGCGAGATCTCGATCATCGGCTTCGTGCTGCTGATGGCGTCGATCGCGTTCGGCCAGCACGTGCACGACTCGCCCACGCTCGCCGCGATGTTCACGTTCACGGGCACGCAGCTCACGTGGATCCTGATCGGCTATGGCTTCGTGGCCTCGGTGCTGCCGGTGTGGCTGCTGCTCGCGCCGCGCGATTACCTCTCGACGTTCCTGAAGATCGGCACGATCCTCGCGCTCGCGATCGGCATTCTGATCGTCGCGCCGGAGCTGAAGATGCCGGCCTTCACGAAGTTCATCGACGGCACGGGCCCCGTGTGGTCGGGCAACTTGTTCCCGTTCCTCTTCATCACGATCGCGTGCGGCTCGGTCTCGGGCTTCCATGCGCTGATCTCGTCGGGCACCACGCCCAAGCTGCTCGATAACGAAGCCAACGCGCGCTTCATCGGCTACGGCGCGATGCTGATGGAATCGTTCGTCGCGATCATGGCACTCGTGGCCGCCTCGGTGATCGAGCCGGGCGTCTACTTCGCGATGAACGCGCCGCTCGCCGTGCTCGGCACGACGCCCGACGCCGTCGCGCATACCGTGGGCCAGTGGGGCTTCATGCTCACGCCGGACATGCTCACGCATACCGCGCAGGCCGTGGGCGAGACCACCATCGTCGCGCGCGCGGGCGGCGCGCCCACGCTGGCCGTGGGCATGGCGCAGATCCTGCACCAGGTGATCGGCGGCGAGGCGATGATGGCGTTCTGGTATCACTTCGCCATCCTCTTCGAAGCGCTCTTCATCCTGACCGCCGTCGATGCGGGCACGCGCGCGGGCCGCTTCATGCTGCAAGATCTGCTCGGCACGTTCCATCCGTCGCTCAAGCGCACGGAGTCGCTGCCCGCGAACCTGATCGCCACGGCGCTGTGCGTGGCCGCCTGGGGCTACTTCCTTTATCAAGGCGTGGTCGATCCGCTCGGCGGCATCAATACGCTGTGGCCGCTCTTCGGCATCTCTAACCAGATGCTCGCCGGCATTGCGCTGATGCTCGCGACCGTGGTGCTGTTCAAGATGAAGCGCGAGAAGTTCGCGTGGGTCACGGCGCTGCCCACGCTGTGGCTGCTCATCTGCACGCTCACGGCGGGCTGGCAGAAGATCTTCGACAGCAACCCGAAGGTGAGCTTCGTCGCGCACGCGCAGAAGCTCTCGGCGTCGCTCGCCGACGGCAAGATCCTCGCGCCCGCGAAGTCGGCCGAGCAGATGCAGCGCATGATCTTCAACGACTATGTGGATGCGGCGCTCTCGGGCCTCTTCATCCTGGTGGTGGTGAGCATCGTGGTGTACGGGCTGATTGCGATTGCGCGCGCGCGCCGCATCGACCATCCGACCACGCAGGAAACGCCGTATGAAGCGATGCCGGCGGGTGGCGCGGCCATCGCGGCGAATCGCGTGCATTGAGCCATACGGACTGAACGGAGCGCATCATGTTCTCTGGACTTCGCGACAACGTGCAGACGGCCGGGCGCTATCTCGGCCAGGCCATGCGGCTGATGGTGGGTCTGCCTGATTACGAGGGCTACGTCGCGCATATGCGCGCGACGCATCCCGACCGGCCTGTCATGACCTATGAGGAGTTTTTCCGCGAGCGGCAGAACGCGCGCTATGGATCGGGCGCGGGGAAATGCTGCTGAGAAACGGCTGAACCGCGAGGTTCGGCAAGCGGGTGAAGTTCGATGCGAAATTTGATGTGAAGCGCGATGGTGAAAGCCGTCGCGCTTTTTTTTCTGATTGCGGATGGGCGATGAATATGGCGAAGACGTTGATTTGGAGTGCTTGACTACGCTCGGTGCCTGCGCGCGCGCCTCGAGCCGTTCGCGCGGCGCGCCCGGCGGGGCGGGCAGCAGCAGGCACGCATGCGGAACGGCGGCCAGCACGCGGCTCCACAGGCGCAGCGCACGGTCGCCGATCTTGGCCGGATTGTTCAGGCATCCGAACGTGAACGGCGCGCCGCCCGTCGCCGGCAATGCGTTGACTTCGAGCCCGGCGACCTGCGCGTCGTAGCACCAGAACGCGTCGGGCAGGCGCAGCGAGCGTTCGCTGTAGAGCGCATCGCAGCCGGGCTCGCCGATGGGGTCGAGCCACGGGTCGGTGAGCCGGTAGTCCATCGCCGCGCTGCCGGTCGTGCCCGGATACGCGAGCCACGCGACCTGCACCGGCGCGGGCCGCCGCGCGAACAGCAGGCGCCGCCCGCCGGCCATGTGCATCGTGAGGTCGACGAGGATGTCGATGCGGTCGCCGCGGATCTGCTGCGCGAGCGCGTTGTCGTCGAGCGTGTGCACTTCGCGCCAGCCATCGACGAGGCGCTTGAGGTACTGCGTCAGGGCGTCGGGCTTCGGGACGCTTGCATAGCAGACGATCTCGAACGCCGCGCGGTCGTGATGCGAGAACAGCGGCGCAGTGAAAAGCGCCTGGCAATGCGAACGAAAATCGGGCGAGACGTAGCCGATGCGCAAGCGCCGCCCTGGCGTGGGATCGTTGGCGTGCGGCGGCTGCGCTTGCGCCACTTCGAGCAGCGGCGGTTCGTAGCGCGCCGCGAAACGCCGGCATTCGTCGAGCAGCACCTGCGGGTCGTCGGTCTGGAAGGCGAGCGCGAAGATCAGATCGCAATGCGCGACGACGCGGTCTCTGTTGTCGCTGTCATCGTCGTCCGTGGGGTTTGGTATTGGCCAGATAGAAGTGTGCGGCGGCCAGCGTGGGATCGAGTGCGAGCGCGCGGCGCAGCGTGGCGCGGGTGTCGTCGATACGGCCTTGGGTGCGCAAGGCGCTGGCGAGATCGACGAGGCGCTGTGCATCCTGGTGCGGAGCGAGCGCCTCGCGCAGCAGCGCTTCGGCCTCGGCCGCGCGGCCTTGCTGGTGGGCGATCAGGGTGCGCAGGTGCAGCGCCGGCGCGTGGCCCGGCGACTGCGCGAGCAAGGCGCGGCAGTGCTGCTCGGCCACGGCCAGCTGCCCGGTGCGCCAGGCGGCGAGGGCGTCGTCGTAGATGGGAGACATGGTGGCGATCGGCGGAGCCAGGCCGGCGGCGCTCGGGCGCATCGCGGGCCCGGACGCGGCATCCGGTGGATGGAAAACCCGCCGTTGTAGCGATCTCGCCATCCCGAAAACGCCCGTCGTCGCGCCGCCGCGATCTGCCGCGACAAAAACAGAAAGGGCGCAACGGCATAAACCGTTGCGCCCTTTCGAGCACCGCAATAAGGCCGGCTATTGCTTCAAAAGCCGCCTACTCAACCCGCCGCGACCGTTGCGGGCTTCTTCGTCCTGGCCGCGTTCTTGATCTCTTCGAGCTTGATCTCGACGTGACGCGAGAACACATACTCGGCCGGACGCGCGCCTTCGAGCGGGATGTCCTTCACGAACGCGCCTTCGGTCTTCGGGCCGCTCATCGCGACCTTCAGCGCCTTGAGCGGATGCGCGACCGTGTCCATCACGGCGGTGGCCTCGAAGCCGCAGTGGACCATGCAGTCCGCGCACTTCTCGTACTTGCCCGTGCCGTACTTGTCCCAGTCGGTGGTTTCCATCAGTTCCTTGAAGGTCTTCACGTAACCTTCGCCGACCAGATAGCAGGGCTTTTGCCAGCCGAACACCGTGCGCGCCGGGTTGCCCCACGGCGTGCATTGGTAGGTCTGGTTGCCGGCCAGGAAGTCGAGGAACAGGCTCGACTGGCTGAACGACCACTTCTTGCCGTTGTTGCCGCGCTTGAAGATTTCGCGGAACAGGTTCTTGGTCTTGTCGCGGTTCAGGAAGTGCTGCTGGTCCGGCGCGCGTTCATAGGCATAGCCCGGCGACACCGTGATGCCGTCGACGCCGATCTCGCCGACCGTGTCGAAGAACTTCGCCACGCGCTCGGGCACGGCGTCGTTGAACAGCGTGCAGTTGATGTTCACGCGGAAGCCGCGGCGCTTGGCTTCCTTGATGGCTGCAACGGCCTTGTCGTACACGCCTTCCTGCGAAACCGAGTGATCGTGCGCTTCGCGGTCGCCGTCAAGGTGCACCGACCAGACGAAGTACGGGTTCGGCTCGTAGTCGTCCATCTTCTTTTCCATGAGCAGCGCATTCGTGCACAGATACACGAACTTCTTGCGCGCCATGATGCCCTTGACGATCTGCGGCATTTCCTTGTGCAGCAGCGGCTCGCCGCCCGCGATCGAGACGACGGGCGCGCCGCACTCGTCGACGGCTTCCAGACATTCCTGCAGCGAAAGGCGCTGGTTCAGGATGGGATCCGGATAGTCGATCTTGCCGCAGCCGTTGCAGGCCAGGTTGCAGCGGAACAGCGGCTCGAGCATGAGCGCGAGCGGATAGCGCTTGTTGCCGCTGAAATGCTGGCGAAAGATGTACGAGCCAACGCGGACTTTTTGTAGCAGCGGAATAGACAAAACGTGTCCTCCTTAAACTTCGCGCGCGACGAGCGGTTGCAAGAGCTTCGACGGCAGCTTGAATTCGACTTTTTCTTCACGGCCCGTCATCGTCGACACCTCGACAGGCCCCAACGCGCGCAGCGCGTCGATCACGTTTTCCACCATTTCCTCGGGCGCCGACGCACCGGCCGTGATGCCGACCGTGCGCGCATTGGCGAACCACTCGCGCTTCACTTCCGAGCCGTCCGCGACGAGGTAGCTCGGCACCCCCGTTTCGCTGCCGATCTCGCGCAGGCGATTCGAGTTCGAGCTGTTCGTCGCGCCCACCACGAGCAGCACTTCCACCTGCGTGGACAGCTCGCGCACCGCGGCCTGGCGGTTTTGCGTGGCATAGCAGATGTCACGCGTGTCCGGGCCGACGATGTCGGAGAAGCGTTTGACCAGCGCGTCGATGATGCCGCGCGTGTCGTCCACCGAAAGCGTGGTTTGCGTCACGTACGCGAGCGGCGCGTCGAGCGGCAAGTCGAGCTTCGCCACATCGGCTTCGCTCTGCACCAGCAGCACGGTGCCGGGAATCTGGCCGATCGTGCCTTCCACCTCGGGATGACCGGCATGGCCGATCAGGATCAGCGTGCGGCCCGCCGCAACGTACTGGCGGCCCTGTACATGAACCTTGGTGACGAGCGGACAGGTGGCGTCCAGCACGTCGAGGCTACGTTCGTCGGCCGCGCGCTCGACCGTCCTGGCCACCCCGTGCGCGCTGAAAATGGCGACCGCGCCCTCGGGCACTTCGTCGAGCTCTTCCACGAAACGCGCGCCCTTGTTGCGCAGGTTCTCGACCACGTGGCGATTGTGGACGATTTCATGGCGCACGTAGACGGGCGCGCCGTGCTTCTGCAATGCGCGATCGACGATCTCGATAGCGCGGACAACCCCCGCACAAAAGCCGCGGGGTTGGGCAAGGATGACTCGCATAAGGTGGCGAACTCCGACTGCCGCGGATTCCGAAAGAGTCCGAAAGACTCGTTCGCCGCGACCATCATATTAATAAGGTGCTGATATCTGCATGCATCCGCCAGAGGGGGGCGGAAAAAACCAGACGCGCATTTTAACCCCATCGCCGCCGCTTTGCTGCGTCGCGCACGGGAAGGTGCGGCGCGCACGCGACGCCAATCCGCATCCGTCCTTGATTCGGCCTTGCATTCGACCCCGCATTCGATCCCGCATTCGATCCAGGCGGCGCTCTAATCCGGCTTTAATTGCCCTTTTATCGCCCCATTTTCACGGGCTCCAACCGCGAAAATTCCCGCAAAACGGCATGCGACCGCCTACGGGGTATTGCGCAGTGCAACATGATGCGGGAACCCTTAAACTAACGTCCCCCGCACGAGGCTGCATCGCGCCTTGCGGGTCATACCCCAATCTGGACGCTTCATGGAATCCGACCACTACGACGAATTTCCGGTAGCGCGCATTTTGCTGCCGAAGGCGCTCAGAGCGCCTGTCGGCGTGATCTACCATGTCGCGCGCACCCTTGACGACATTGCCGACGAAGGCGACTGGAGCGCCGAGGAGCGCCACCTGCGCCTCGCCGACTTTCGCGCCGGGCTCGACGCCGTGGCCGAAGGCCGTCTCGCGCCCGTGCATCCCGCGCTCTTCGCGAAGCTCGCGAAAGTGATGTATCAGTGCCGGCTGCCGCTGCAGCCGTTCTACGATCTCGTTTCGGCGTTCGATCAGGACGTCGCCACCACGCGCTACGCCGACCGCTTCGAGCTGCTCGATTTTTGCCGCCGCTCGGCGAACCCGATCGGGCACCTGATGCTGCACCTGATCGACGAGGCCACGCCCGAGAATCTTGCCGATTCTGACGCCGTCTGCACCGCCTTGCAGCTCATCACTTTCTTGCAGGACGTGCCGGCCGACTGGAGCCGGGGCCGCATCTATCTCCCGCTGGCCGACCGCGAGCGCGCGAAGGTGAGCGAGGCGCAGATCGCGGCGGGCAGGGTGGACGACGCCTGGCGCGCGCTGATGGAGCACGAAGTCGCGCAGGCGCGCGCGCTCATGCTGAGCGGCGCGCCGCTCGCGCTGCGCGTGCCGGGCCGCTTCGGGCTCGAGCTGTGCAGCGTGGTGCACGGCGGCCTGCGCGTGCTCGAGATCATCGAGCGCGCCGACTATGACGTATTTCGCGCGCGGCCCCGGCTCGCCGCGAGCGACTGGGCCGTGGTGCTGATGCGCACGGCGGCCATGTGGCTGTCGCGCCGCGTGGGTGCGGGCGTGCCTTCGATCGAGAGTAACAACGCATGATGACAACGATTCTCTTTGCCGTGTCCTGCCTTTCGCTGCTGATCTGGCTCGTCCTGCTGTTCGGGCGCGGCGGCTTTTGGCGCGCGCGTCCCGCCGCGCCGCTGCCCGTGGTCGAACCCGCGGCGGGCTGGCCCGCGGCCTGCGCCGTGGTGCCGGCGCGCAACGAGGCGGAAGCGATCGGCGAGGCCGTCGCGTCGCTGCTCCAGCAGGACTACGGCGGCGAATTCCACGTCGTCGTGATCGACGACCACAGCACCGACGGCACCGCCGAAGCCGCGCGCGCCGCCGCGCTCGCGCTGCAATGCCCGGAAAAGCTCACGGTGGTGAGTGCACGGCCGCTGCCCGCGGGCTGGTCGGGCAAGGTCTGGGCGCAGTCGCAGGGCATCGAGGCCGTGCGCACGCTGGGCCTGAACGCCGACTACCTGCTGCTGACCGACGCCGACATCGGCCATCCGCCCGACGCCCTCGCGCAGCTCGTGGTGCGCGCGCAGGCGGAAAAGCGCGATCTCGTCTCGCTGATGGTGCGCCTGCGCTGCGACTCGTTCTGGGAGAAGGCGCTGATCCCGGCGTTCGTGTTCTTCTTCGCGAAGCTCTACCCGTTCTCGTGGGTCAACAATCCGCGCAACAAGACGGCGGCGGCGGCGGGCGGCTGCATGCTGGTACGCCGCCAGGCGCTGGAGGAAGCGGGCGGCATCGAGTCGATCCGCGCCGAGCTCATCGACGATTGCAGCCTCGCCGCGCGCATCAAGCACCGTGGCGACGGCCAGCATCCGATCCGTCTCGACGTGGCCGCGAGGAGCGTCTCGCTGCGCCCGTACGACTCGTGGAAAGACATCTGGAACATGATCGCGCGCACGGCGTTCACGCAGCTTCATTACTCGGCGTGGCAGCTCGCGGGCACGATCGTCGGCATGACGGTGATCTATCTTGCGCCGCCCGTGGTCGCGCTCGTGCTCGGCCCGCTCGGCTGGCCCGCGTGGCTGGCTTGGGCGCTGATGTGCTGCGCCTATGCGCCGATGCTCGCGTACTATCGCCGCTCGCCGTTGTGGGCGCCGTTTTTGCCGCTCATCGCGCTGTTTTATGTGGGCGCTACGTTTGCTTCGGCGTGGCGCTTCTGGCGTGGCAAGGGCGGGCAGTGGAAGTCGCGCGTGCAGGCGCCTGCGCAGGGGCGTTGAGGGGTTCGTGTCGCTTCGCCGTGAATGGTATTTGACGTAAACGAGATAAATACAGCTTCTTCTGTTGTCGCGACATGCGTATCGCCTTACCTTGGCGCGTCGTTCGTGACCAACAGGAGTTGCAATGCCTGCGCAATGCTTTTACAGCCTTGACGGGCAACGCATGTCCACGCTCATGTGCGTTGGCATCCGTGGGTTCGCGGCGTTCTCGGGAAGCGGCGCAAGAACCAATGATCCGGCTTCGGTTGCGATCAAGGACACGGGGCCGCTACCTCCCGGCCTCTATTACATTGTGGCTCGCCAGAGCGGAGGCCGTATGGGTTGGCTTTACGATTTCGTCAAGGATCAGGCCTCGGGCGTGCATCACGAGGACTGGTTCGCGCTCTATCGCGACGACGGTCAGATTGACGATTACACCGTTATCAACGGCGTAAGACGCGGCAATTTCCGCATCCATCCAAACGGGCGCTTTGGCCGAAGCGAAGGGTGCATCACCATCGCCGCGCCCAGTGAATTCGCACGCCTGCGCCAGTGGCTCTTGACCCAGAAGACCGGCGTCATTCCGCGCACAGGGATTCGCTACTACGGCACGGTGACCGTCCGATGAGCCGCATCCCTCGTCTCATGCTCGCGCTATTGCTTGCGCTCGCCTTGACGCTGCCGGTGTTCCTCGTCGTCACGAGGATCAATGCGATTGCGCTGTGGCTATACAGCGACCGGGGCTATGCCGCGCTCGATCCGCTGTTCAATCTGTTTGGCGCCGTAGGCGTCGAGGGACACGAAAGCGTTGTTGCGGGCGTTTTGCTCGCGCTGAGCTTCGTGATCTCGGGCGTCATTGTGGCGGCGGGTGCCGCGTTGCTGCGTCACCGCCGTATCCGGCCAGGGCACTGACCGCTGACCACCGACGCGCGTCTTAACGCTGCGTCAGCATCATGTACATCTGCACGACCATGTCGGGCGAGAACACGAACGGCACCCAGCCGTGGCCCGTGTGGCGGACCACCAGCAGGCGATCGCCGTTCGACTGCTTCTGCACGGCCATCATCGGATTCTTCGTCGATGCGAAGCGCCAGCCCGGCGGAATCGCGGGCGGCGGCTCGGGCTGCATGGAGGCGCGCGCATTCGCGAGTTCTTCGATCAGCTGACCGACCTGCAGCGGATGCAGCGAGACCGTCTGCCCGCCGATCGACATGGTGATCTCGTTCTGCGACGGCCGGCCGACTTCCAGCATGACCTTGCGGGCTTCGGCTTCTTCCTGCACGGCTTGCCCGGGTTCCACGGCGTCGGGCGTGGCTTCCGAAGTAACTTCCGCAGCCACTTCCGGCGCAACCGCGTGCGTAACTTCGGTCGCGGCTTCGCCGCCGGCTTCAGCTTCGACAACAGCCGTTTCACCGACTACGCCCTGCGATTCGTGCCGATGCTCCGCCGCAACGGCATGCGTATCCGACTCGGCCTGCTGCACGGCCGCTTCCGGCACGGCGACATCGGCCGGGTGGGTCGGTTCGGGAGCCGCCGCAACGACGGGGCGCGGCGCCAGCGCGGCGCTGGCGGCCTGAATGAGCTGATCGACGCCCGCTTCGAGCGCGCCGATCTGGTCTTGAAGGTTCATGCGAGGCTTCTCAGATAAGACCCGCGATTTTACCCATAGCGCACGCGGGTGTCCCGCGCGACGTTGTAAGCAGGTCTCAACAAAAGTTGTAACAATTTGCTCGTGGATTGAGCAACGCGCGCGGCAAGCCGTGGAAAACCGCCGCGCGCGGCGCTCATTTCGCGCCCAGATACCCCGCCTCGCGGAACCAGGCGAGCGCGTCCTTGAGGCCTTCGCGATAGGGCCGCGCGCGGTAGCCGAGTTCGCGCTCCGCCTTCGCCGACGTGAAGTACATCTTGTTCTTCGACATCTTGAGCGCATCGACGGTCACGAACGGCTCGCGCTTCGTGAAGTGCGCCACGGCCTCGGCGCCCATCGCGAGCGGGTAGAGCGGCCAGCGCGGCAGCGCGATCGTGGGCGGCTTGCGGCCCACCATGCCCGCGATGTCGGCGAGCATCTGCTGCAGCGGCAGATTCTCGCCGCCGAGGATATAGCGCTCGCCGATGCGCCCGCGTTCGAGCGCGAGGAAGTGGCCGTTCGCGACGTCGTCGACGTGCACGAGGTTCAGGCCCGTGTCGACGAACGCGGGAATCTTGCCCGTGGCCGCCTCGACGATGATGCGGCCCGTGGGCGTGGGCTTTACGTCGCGCGGGCCGATCGGCGTGGACGGATTGACGATCACGGCGGGCAGCCCGTCGCGCTCGATCATGCGCTCGACGGCGCGCTCGGAGAGCACCTTGCTGCGCTTGTACACGCCGATCGCCTGGTCGGCCGTGAGCGGCGAGGTTTCGTCGGCGGAGTTTCCCGAGCTCGTGACCTTGAGCGTGGCCACGCTGCTCGTGTAGACGATGCGCTCCACGCCCGCGTCGAGCGCGGCGCGCATGGTGGCCTCGGCGCCTTCGAGATTGGCGCGCTCGATCTCGTGCGGATCGGGCGCCCAGAGACGATAGTCGGCGGCCACATGGAACAGATAGCGCACGCCGTCGAGCGCCTGGCGCATCGAGGCGGCGTCGCGCATGTCGCCGGTGACGATTTCGGCGTCGAGCGCTTCGAGGTTCTTGCGCGGGCTCGTCGCGCGCACCAGCACGCGCACGGCATAGCCCTTTTCCTGCGCGATGCGGGCGACGGCCGAGCCGACGAAGCCGGACGCGCCGGTGATCAGCACGAGGTCCTTGTTGGCGCGGGAGGTGTCGGTCATTCGAAATTCGCTTTCCTGTGGCGGTTCAGTGCAGCGCGCGATGGCACGGGTATGGCACGGCAGGGTGCGCTGGCTGCGTGGCACGGATTGTACGTGGCGCGGGTCCGGCGCGTGCGGGCGAGGGCGTCTACAATGCCTCGCGTACTGGATGCACTGCAATGGGAGATCGAACGATGAGCGAACCGGATCTGGATGCGCGCGTGGAAACGTATTACGTGCGCGTGCGCGGAACGGTGCAGGGCGTGGGTTTTCGCCACGCGACGGTGCGCCAGGCGCACGCGCTGCGCATTCGCGGCTATGTCGCCAATCTGGAGGACGGCTCGGTGGAGGCCGTGATCCAGGGCACGGCGAATCAGGTGGACCGCATGCTCTCGTGGCTGCGCCACGGCCCGCCCGCGGCGCGCGTGAAGTCGGTGGAGAGTGAGGAGCGCTACACCGAGAAGCGCTACGAGCGTTTCGAGCAGCACTGAAAGGGCCGCGCGAAAGCGTCATACGAAAAGGCGGAGCGCCCCGAAAAGCGCTCCGCCTTTTGCTTCTCCGCCTGCGTCGACCAAGCCTCGATCAAGCTCCGATCAAGCCATCGGCCACGCACTCAAGCGGCGGCCAGCAGGCTCTCCGCGAAACCCCATTCCTTCTCGACCCACTGACGCGCGCATTCGAAGCCCGCATCCGCTGCGATCGCGGGAATTTCGTCGGCGTGGTACTTGTGGCTGCTCTCGGTCCAGATGGTCTCGCCGGCCTCGAGTTCGAGCGCGAGGCGCGCCGCGCCCACGTGCGCGCTGACGTGGCGTTTCGCGCGCAGATGCATCTCGACGCTGCGCGCATCGGGGTTGAAACGCGCGACGTGCTCGAAGTCGTGCAGGTCGAAGTCGCCGTCGAGCTCGCGGTTGATGCGCGCGAGCAGGTTCAGGTTGAACGCCGCGGTCGCGCCCACGGCATCGTCGTAGGCGGCGATCAGCGTGGGCACGGGCTTCACGAGGTCGGTGCCGAGCAGGAGCGTGTCGCCGGGGCGCAGCATCGCGCGGATGTCGCGCAGAAAGCGCGTGGCCGCGAGACGCGCGAAATTGCCGATCGTGCTCCCGAGAAAGAGCACGCAGAGCCGCTCGCCGCTTTTGCGCTGGCGGCTCACTTCGGCGAGCCCGGCCAGATAGTCGCGCTCGTAGCCGACGATGGAGATGCGCTCGATATCGGCGAGTTCGCGGCGGCACAACTGCAAGGCGGTGCGCGAGATCTCGATCGGACAATACGAGGTGGGCGAGGTCGGGCGCTTGCGCGAGAGCGCTTCGAGAATGCGGCGCGTCTTGCGGCCGCTGCCACTGCCGAGTTCGGCGACGGTGACGTCGGCGGGCAGCGCCTCGACGATCTCGGTGGCGTAGCGCGTGAGCAGGCGCTCTTCCGAACGCGTGACGCCGTATTCGGGCAGCACCGTGATCACCTCGAACAGCGCCGAGCCGACTTCGTCGTACAAATACTTCGACGGCAGCTCTTTCTGCGGGGCATGGGTGAGGCCCGCGCGGACCGCATCGGCGAAATCGGCGGCGGAGCCGGAAAGGGCGTTCGGCTGCAGGTCGGGGCGGGACGCAGATTGGATCATTCGCTCTCCTGTCGGCCAGAATGGGCGCAAAGCGCTTCACTCCTGCCTCGTGCAACTGGGGTTGCTGTGTGCGTTGGGCGGCCAGCGCGCCGGATGCCTTTTTCGCGCGCCTCGGCCACAGGACGTGTTCCTTAGCGAGACTTACGTTCTAGTCCATCGCCGCGGGCAATTCACGGACTAAATCTCGGATCTCGCTGCGTCGGGGCTAGCCGCATCGGCCGTGCCCGGCGTTCCAGCGGGGCGCGCGGCGCATTAGAATCCGGGCTGGCAGCGTGGCTTCGCGAGCTGCCTTTTATTCAATAGCCGATTCAAATGACAACGTCTTTTCCCGCGCCGTTTTCCTTTAGCGTTCGCGCCCCGGTTTTCTTTTACTCACGCGGCGCCTTCCCATGTCGGTAAATACTTACGAGCCGAGGCGCGGCATTACGCTTTCCGTAAGCGCATCGGCGCTATTTGCGCTGATGTCCGCCTATACGCTGTTGCTCGCGCCGCTCGGCGGGCTCGACATCTTCGCCTGGCGCGTGATCTGGACCGCACCGGGCGCGCTGGCGCTGGTGATCCTGCGCTCGCGCGCGCCGCAACTCGTGGAGCTGGTGGTGCGCGCGTTCAAGGAGCCGCGCGTCGCGCTCATGCTCGCGGGCAGCGCCGCGCTGCTCGGCATGCAGCTCTGGGTGTTCCTCTGGGCGCCGCTGCACGGACGCCTGCTCGAAGTGTCGCTCGGCTATTTCATGCTGCCGCTCGTCATGGTGCTGGTGGGGCGCTACTACTACCACGAGCGGCTCGAAGCGCTGCAATGGATCGCGGTGGCGTGCGCGGCCGTGGGCGTCTTGCACGAACTCTGGGTGACGCACGCGTTCTCATGGCCGACGCTGCTCGTTTCGCTCGGCTATCCGCCGTACTTCGTGCTGCGCCGCAAGATCCACGCGGATTCGCTCGTGACTTTCTCGGTCGAAATGGTCCTGCTGCTGCCCGTGGCCGCCATCGAGGTCCACGCGGGCGGCTCGCTCGCGCTGCTCGGCTCGCATGCGCTGCTGGCCTGGGTGCTGTTGCCGGGGCTCGGCGTGCTGAGCACGGTGGCGCTCGCGTGCTATCTGAAGGCGAGCCGCCTGTTGCCGATGGCGCTCTTCGGCATCCTTGGCTACGTGGAGCCGGTGCTGCTCGTGATCGTCTCCGTCGTGCTGCTGCGCGAGCCGTTCGGGGTGCGCGAACTCGGGACCTATGTGCCGATCTGGATTGCTGTCGCGTTGACGGCGGTTCATGGCGCGCGGCTGGTGAGGCTCGCGCGCTGATACGGTCTGCCGGGCGCGAGGTCCGGTGCGTCCGGATATTTCATTAGCGCGGTAAGCGCGGACCCCACGAGACTCACTGCCGCGCCGCATGCCCGCGCGGGGGATTGATGCGCGTCGGGCCGGCCTTGGCCTCGATGGCCGCGCGCAAAGCCGGGCGCCAGCCGAGGCCGAACAGCGCCTCGGCGAGCACGAAGAGCGGACCGATGACGAGCCCGATCAGGTCGTCGGCGAAAGCGGGCTTGCGGTGCTCCCACGCGATGTGCCCGACGAACTGGAAGATCCACCCCACCACGAACAGCCCGATGCCGCCCGCGAGCCAGGCCGCCGTGCCTTGCTGCGCGAGCCACGCGCCGAATGCGAGACAGAGCGCCGAGAAGGCGGCCATCATGAGGCCGAGCGGGACGTCGAGCACGAGGTAATAGAGCGTCGCGGCGCCGAAGAGGAACCACGCGGGGGAGAGCGGCACGCCATGGAGCGGCCACGTGCCGATGCTCGTCCCGAGGCTCGTCCAGACGGGGCGCGAAAGCAGCACGGCGAGCGCGAGCACGATCATCGGAATGCCGACGAAGTGCGTGGCGATATTGCGGGCGTCGCGATGATATTCGGCGTATTGGGTGAGCTGCTCGGTCAGGTTTCTCATGGGTGCCTCACTGTCTCCAAAATGATTATGATCCTGGGACGAAGCGCCGCAGACCTTCGGCTAGCCGACAATCCGCGCAATCGGGTAGCGAGCGGGCCAGGGCGTCCGGCCGTTTGCGGTCCGCATGCAGGCATTTTTTGCCGATCGATGCGCGCATCGGTTCCTTGCGGGTTCCCCTTATGCCGCGTTCAGCGCTCACATGACCTCACGTCCGGCCTCTGCCGTGTCCTCCACCTCCGTCGATGCCTCCGCTGGTGCCGCCGCGCAGCCGAACGCGCCCGCCACCTCCGCTGTGATGGTGTTGCTCGACCGGAGCGCATGGTTCGCCGGCGCGCCCGAGGCATTGCGCGCCGGCTTGCGCGCGGCGGGCCGCGTGCGCACGCTGCAAGCGGGCGAGCGCTTGTTCCTGCGCGGCGACACCGCCGACGGCATCTATTGCGTGCTCGAAGGCGCGATGCGCGTGGGCGCCGCGAGCGCGGCCGGACGCGAGGCGCTGCTGGCCGTGGTGGGGCCCGCGCAATGGTTCGGCGAGATCGCGCTCTTCGATGCGGGCGTGCGCACCCACGATGCCTATGCCGAGCGCGAGTCCACGCTCTTTCACGTCCCGCGCGCGGCGCTGGTTGCGCTGCTGGACGCCACGCCCGCCTGGTGGCACGCGTTCGGCTTGCTGCTCGCGCAGAAATTGCGGCTCGCGTTCGACGCGATCGAGGAGACCGCGCTTTTGCCCGCGACGCCGCGTGTGGCGCGGCGTCTGCTGCTGCTGGTCGCGGGCTATGGCGAGACGGGCCGCGAAGCAGGCCCCGACGCGGCTGCTGCGCCGCAGGCGGCGCGTGTCGTGCGCGTGCCCCAGGAGGATCTGGCGCTCATGCTCGCGCTCTCGCGTCAGACCGTGAACCAGATCCTGCGCCAGTTCGAGCGGGACGGTCTCGTGGCGCTGCGCTACGGCGAAATCGAGATCGTCGACGCGACGCGGCTGGAGCAGCAGGCGCAGTGAGGCGTCCGGTGCGGCATCGCCCACATCACGTGTATCGATATTGATCGATAGAATCAATATCGATACACACGGCAACACGGAGCGCACGAGCGAATGCCCGCGCCATTGCGGCAGCGCGCCGTTTGCATCGACAATGCCGGCTTGCAACGGGCTTGCGCCGCCGGCTTTGCCTCGCCGCGCGCCCGCCTCGATACCGATAACCTCGCGCCGCAGACCGTGGTGCTTTCCGATCCCGCTTCATGAACGACCGCGTCGTAGCCGCCTTCGATTTCGACGGCACCATCACCACGTCCGATAGCTTCCGCGCCTTCATGCTCGACGCCGCCGGCGGCGCCCGCTTTGCGCTCGCCGCGCTGCGCTGCCTGCCGTGGCTCGCCGGTATCGCGCCGGGCTGGGCCGACCGGGGCCGCACCAAGGCGCGCTTCCTCTACAAGGCGCTGGGCCCGGTGCGGCGCGAGGCGCTCGAAGCCGCCGCGCAGCGCTTCGTCGAGACGCGCCTGCCCGACTTGCTGCGTCCCGAGATGCTCGCGCGCATCCGCGAGCACCAGGCGCTCGGGCACGAGGTGGTGCTCGTGAGCGCGTCGCCCTCGGTGTATCTGCGCAAGTGGGCGCCTGGCGTGGGCATCGGCACGGTGCTCGCGAGCGAGCTCGAATGGCGCGATGGGGTCTACACTGGGCGGCTCGCGGGCCGCAATTGCTGGGGCCCGGAAAAGGTCGCTCGGCTGCGCGCGTGGTGGGGCGAGCACGCGCCCGCCACGCTCTACGCCTATGGCGACAGCCGCGGCGACCGCGAAATGGCCCAGCTCGCGAATTACGCATGGATACGCGGCGAATCGGCGCTGCCGCCGCTCGCGGTCGCGGGCGGTTTTGGCGCGGTGGCATGAACATGCGGCGGGCTCCGCGCATCGGGCTCCGCGCACCGGGTGACGCGCATCGGGTGACGCGCGCCGCGTGCCCCCACCGGCCCTCGCCCGACCGAACGCCGACCACAATGAGAGAAGGAGACACACCCATGAACGGACAATGGACTCAGGTGAAGTCGCGCGACGGCGGCGAATTCCGCGCCTACACGGCGCTGCCGCCGGAAGGCAGCGGCCCGGGCCTCGTGCTGCTGCAGGAGATCTTCGGCGTGAACGCGTACATGCGCGCGATGGCCGACCGTTACGCGGAAGAGGGCTACGTGGTGATGGTGCCCGACCTCTTCTGGCGGCTCGAACCCGGCGTCGATCTGGGCTACGAAGGCGCCGACATGGCGAAGGCGCTCGCGCTGTACGACCGCTTCGACGTCGACCTCGCGATGGACGACATCGCGCAGACGCTGGCCGCGCTGCGCGCGCATCCCTCGCAGCGCGGCAAGGTGGCCGCGCTCGGCTACTGCCTGGGCGGCCGGCTCGCCTGGCTGACGGCGGCGCGCACCGATGTCGATTGCGCGATCGGCTATTACGCCGTGGGCCTGGAAAACTACCTGAACGAAGCCGACACGATCCGCTGCCCGCTCATGCTGCACTTCGGGGCCGTCGACGGCTGGTGCGACGCGCCCACGCGCGAGCGCATCGAAAAGGCGCTGGCGGGCAAGCCGGGCGTCGAGCTCTACACGTATCCCGATTGCGATCACGCGTTCGCCGCGCCCGCGCGGCCGCAGTACGACAAGCCCGCCGCGATGATGGCGTACTCGCGCTCGCTTGCGATGCTGCGCCGCGTGCTCGGCCCCATCTACGACTTCAACGCGCTGTGGGAAGAGCACTGCTACCACGAGTTCGTCGCGCGCAACCCGAGCGACGTCATGCCGACGATGGTCGCGCAGCCCTACGTCAACCACATCCCGACGATGACGGGCGGCGTGGGCCACGACGAGCTCAAGCGTTTCTACACGCACCACTTCGTGCATTCGAATCCCGCCGACACGCGCCTGATCCCGATCTCGCGCACGATCGGCTCGGACCGCGTGGTGGACGAGTTCATCTTCTGTTGCACGCACGACCGCGAGATCGACTGGCTGCTGCCGGGGCTCGCGCCCACCGGCAAGTATTTCGAAGTGCCGATGCTCGCCGTGATCTGCTTTCGCGGCAGCAAGCTCTACAACGAGCACATCTATTGGGATCAGGCCTCGGTGCTCGCGCAGATCGGCGCCATCGACCCGACCGGACTGCCGATTGCAGGCGCGGCGAGCGCGAAGAAGCTGCTCGACGAAACGCTGCCGTCCAACACGCTCATGCCTGCGTGGCAGACGAGCGAAGGCAAGCCGTTCTAGGGCGGCTTGACGCGGGCCGCGCGTCCGGCGGGCTGTGCTCAGTTAAACGGGTTGTCGACGACGCCGGGCTTCGCGTCCGGCTCTTCCTTGATCTGCGCGGGCAGATGCGCTTCGGCTTGCAGTTTCGCGACCACGCCGTCGAGCGCGGCTTTAAGCGCGAGCGCGGCGGCAAGCCCGCGCTTGTCGCGCGTGAGTTCGAGCGTGCCCGAGAGCGTCACACGCGTGGTGCCGTTCGTGAGCGTGAGCGCGTCGCCTTGTACGTTCAGGACGTCGTCGTCGTTTGCGTATGCGTCGAACACCTTGAGTTCCTCCTTGAGCGTGATGCGCGGCGGCGCAGGGCTGCGCCGCGCGGGCTCGCATTATAAGAAGCGGCTCGCCAGGCCGCCAAACGTCTTTCCGGGATTCGGCGCATCGCGCGTCCGGCGCACGTAAATATGAAACCTTGGTAACGGGTGCCGCATCGCGCGCCGCTCATATTGACGTGAGTCAGAACAGGCTCGCGAATCCGCTGCGCTTCGCGGCAAACCCTTGATCATGACGCACCTGCGCCGCGCGGCGCAGGCATCCCCGCAGGTCGAACAAGGAGTGCGTCATGGGAATTCTAGACAAAGGTGCCAGGATCGCTGGCGCCGTGGCCGCAGTCGAGGCGCGGAAAAAGCTCAACGGCGCGGCGCCCGCTTCGCTTGCCGGGCCGAAGCCGTATGAGGCGAGCGTGGCATGCGCAGCCGGCCAGCGAGTCTGACGATGCGGACCCTGCGTTTACCGCTTGCGCAGCGCGCCTGCGCAATGGCGATCGTCGGCGTGACCATTTCGATGCTCGGCGCCTGCACGATCACGCCGTGGCAATCGTCCACCCAGTCAGCCGACGACGCCCTGGTTCCCGACAGCGTGGCCGCTCCGCCATCGGCCACGCCGATAGAAACGCCGATCGAAACGTCGGCTCCGACCGTGGTCGCAGAGGTGCCGCCGTCCAGCGCGGCTGGCGACTTTTATCGCGTCAAGGCCGGCGACACGCTCAACCGCATCGCCGTCGCGCACAAGCAGCGCGCCGCCGATATTGCCGCCTGGAACAAGCTGCCCGCCTCGGGGATGGTGAAGGTGGGGCAATTGCTGCGCGTTGCACCGCCCGCGAGCGAGGCGGCGAAGACGGCTGGGGCGGCGTCGGCGCCTGCGATTGCTCCAGCGGTGACACCTGCAACGGGATTTGCGACGGCCTCGGCGCCGGCACCCGCGACGGCCCTGGCGACGGGATCGGCGCAAGCCTCAGCGGCGACCGCCTCGGCCCAAACCCCAACGACCTCACCGGCTCCAACCGCAGCGCCTTCGCATACGGCGCCTGCACCATCGACTTCTCCCCCTTCGACGCCTCCACGTTCAGCACCACCCACGCCCGCACCCGCCGCCGCTGCGCGCACCAATGCGCGCCTCGCCTGGCCCGTGAGCGGCAGCGTCGTTACGCCGTTCGCGCCGGGCAAGTCGCGCAGCATCGTCATTGCGTGCGCGCCGGGCACGCCCGTGAAGGCGGCCGCGGCGGGGCGCGTGATGTACGCCGGGAGCGGCATGAAGGGCTACGGCAAGCTCGTCATCGTCAGGCACGATGCGCACCTGATCACCGCCTACGGCCGCAACGGCAGGCTGCTCGTGAAGCAGGGCGAAACCGTGAAGCTGGGACAGCCGATTGCCACCAGCGGCGCAGACGCCGCGGGCGTGGGCGCGCTGCTCTTCGAAGTGCGCGAGAACGGCAAGCCGGTCGATCCCGTCGCGCAATTGCCGCGCAAGTAGCCGTAGTTGAATGGGAGTGCGAAATAAAATGAACAGAAGGCAATTTCTCGCGGCTAGCGGTAGCGCGGCCGCATCGTTGACCGTGCTCGCGGGGCTAACGGTGTTGAACGGCTGCACGGTGACGGGCCCCGGCAGCAGCGCCGACGCCGGCGAAGCCGCGGAAAAGAACACTCGCCGTCGCCGCGAGATCGAAGCCGATGTCGATGCCGCGCTGACGCGTCTCTACGGCACGGTGAAGGGCTCGCGCGAGCTGATCGGCAAGTCCAGCGCCGTGCTCGTGTTTCCCGAGGTGGTCGGCGCGGCCTTCGGCGTGGGCGGCCAGTACGGACGCGGTGCGTTGCGGGCCGGCGGCCGCACGGTCGGCTATTTCAGCACGACAGCCGGCTCGTTCGGCTTCCAGGTGGGCGCGCAGTCGCGCGCCATCTTCTATGCCTTCATGACCAGCGGCGCCTACGAACGCTTCAAGCGCAGCAGCGGCTGGAAGGTGGGCGCCGACGCCACCGTCGCGCTCGTGAAGATGGGCGTGAACGGCCAGCTCGATACGTCCACGGCCGTCAATCCGATCGAGGCCTTCGTGCTGACCAATGCGGGCTTGATGGCCGGCGCGTCGCTCGAAGGGGCGAAGGTTTCGCGGCTCGATTTGTAGTGGCGTGAGGCGCGTGGCGCTTCAATCATCGACGTCATGCAGGCGCAGTGCGCGAATGCGCTGCGCCGGGTTTGCGCCCATCCCTACCACCCCCACTTGCGCACGGCAAACGCGTGCCCGTTGAACGACACCTTCGTTTGCGCGGCCACGTTCGCGGGAATGCCGGGGAATGCAATGCCGCTTTGCGCCTCGATATCGCGCACCGATCGGACCTCGTAGCGATCGACGCTCGTGTTGTCGGCCACGATGGCGAATGCGAGCTGCTGCGAGGGCACGTACACCACCTTGAAGATCTGCGTGGGCACCAGCACGCGCGATGCGCCGATCGTCTGCAACTGCGCGCCCGTGAACAGCGGGCCGGTCACGACATAGGCATCGCCGTATTTCGTCGCGAGCTTGCGCACCGCCGTTTCGATATGCGACCACAGCCGCTGATTGTTCTCGCGGTTCTGCGGCACCACGTTCGCGAGCGAGAACGATTCGGCCATCGCCTGCGGATTCCAGCGGTTGCCCGCGGGACTCATATGGCCGCGGTCGAAGCCGCTGCGCTTGTAGTCGGCCAGCGTCGCGCCTTCGCCTGCGGGCAGGCGGTCGTCTTCGAAGAAGCGGTTCGTGCGCGTCATGTCCTTCGCGGCCCCGAGGTGATCGCGCGTGATGTGCTCCGCCGACCAGAGCGGTCCGTGCGTGACGCCCGAGTGCAGCACCACGTAGTCGGAGTAGCAGAGCATGTGCGTCTTCGGCGCCATGCGCTGGTTGGTGAGCGTGGGGAACTGGCCGTCCGGAACGAACTGGGTACAGGTTGGCGCAGCGAACGCATGGCCGGCGAGGGCCATGGCGAGACAGGCAAACAGCTTCTTCATCGGCAAATCGGTCAATCAGCGAGTCGGGAATGCCCAGGGAACGCGCAAGCGACGCGTGTCGTGCGGGCATCGTCGCGTTCCTGAAAGGACCTGAAAGGGCGTGAAAGTATAGCGGGCGCGATCGCGCGCGGCCACATCGAGAGAAGGCCGCCTGCAATGCCGGTGTAAATGCGCGCGTGAAATGCCGACGAAGGTGCCGCTTGAAATACCGCTTGCAACGCCGATGATGCCCGCTAGCGATGCGAGCGTTCACTCACGCGCCGCGAGCGCGCGCGCTCAAGCCGCTCAAGCGATGGCGGTCAAATGTACGCGCAAGGCAAAACAACGCGGCGCCGTCGCGAAGACGACGCCGCATCACGGGAAGCGAGTTGGAACAGCGAAACGCGCCGGACTGGCGCGACGCCATTAGCCTGCGAACAGCGCGTTTTCGGCGTGGACCATCTGGCGGTCCACGGCCTGCAGACGCCATTGGCCTTCCATGGGCGCGTGCGAGGTTTCACACGACCACGTAGCGTCGCCGTGTGCCGAGCTGATTTCCTGGCGGCGGTTCACATACAGGCCGCGCAGGGTGCAGAGGGGAGAATCGTCGAGCGGCGCGCAAAGCGCCGTTACACCATTTGAATCGCGCATCTCGCCCCAGGCGGGGAGGTCGATGCCTTCGTGCGACTCGCGAGACCAGCGTTGCTGGTCGGTGTCGAGCCAAAGCACAGCATAGTCGTGATTCACGGTCGGGTCCGGGCCGTTGATCAGAATGGTCAGTCGCATGTGAGCTCCGAAGTTGGCCTCGAAAGGGCGCGCTGGGCGGGCGTGCGAATCAGGCCGAAGTCTTAGTGTAGGACGGATGGATCGGTGTTCAAGTCGTTTATTCATATATTGGGACATACCGTCCGTCAGCCCCGGCTACATAAGGCATCGAGCGCGTGCGGCACGGCGTCGCCCGGTTGGCTGGAAACTGCTCGAGCGGCCACTGGGGCGCCACCGGACAGCCGACTGAGCGGTCGGTCGATCAGTCGATCGGGCGGCTATCGGCGGGATTGAAAATCACAATTGGGAACGCAAACGACATTTCCTAGATTGATAGAGCGGCGTAGTCCGCAGTCATGTTCTGCTGCACCGCACGAAGATGCGCAGCGCCGCGTCCCCCACAAATCAGGCAGATTGAAGGAGGCACAGATGGCACAGCTAAAAGGCTCGAAGACGGAACAAAACCTCAAGGACGCCTTCGCAGGCGAATCGCAGGCGAACCGGCGCTACCTCTATTTCGCAGCCAAGGCCGACGTGGAAGGCCAGAACGACGTCGCCGCGCTGTTCCGCTCGACCGCCGAAGGCGAAACCGGCCACGCGCACGGCCACCTCGAGTATCTGGAAACCGTCGGCGATCCGGCCACGGGTCTGCCTTTCGGCAGCTCGCGCCAGAACCTGCAATCGGCGATCGCGGGCGAAACGCACGAATACACCGACATGTATCCGGGCATGGCCAAAGTTGCACGCGACGAAGGCTTCGACGAAATCGCCAACTGGTTCGAGACGCTCGCCAAGGCGGAGCGCAGCCACGCGAACCGCTACACGAAGGCGCTGGAAAGCCTGGCCGACTAGAGCCGCCGGCGCGGATTTCCGGCCCGCCGCGCGGGGCAAGCGCCCGCGCGCGGGCGTGCGCGCGTCTCGTCGCGCGAACGCTCCCTTATAACCAGAAGAAACGGCTAGAAAACCAGACAAGAACAGGAGACGTCATGCCCCACAAGGAAGGCAGTCTCGAAGCGCCGACCCGCCATCCGCTCGACTGGCGATCCGACGCGTTCTACGATCAGGCGCAGCTCGACACCGAGCTCGCGCGCGTATTCGACATCTGCGCGGGGTGCCGGCGCTGCGTTTCGCTTTGCGGCGCGTTTCCCGCGCTCTTCGATCTCGTCGACGAAACCGATAGCGGCGAAGCCCACGACGTTGACAAGGCCCAGTTTTCGAAAGTCGTCGACCAGTGCTATCTGTGCGACCTCTGCTACATGACGAAGTGTCCCTATGTGCCGCCGCATCCGTGGAACGTGGATTTTCCGCATCTGATGCTGCGCGCGAAGGCGATTCATTACCGCAATGGCACCGTGCAACTGCGCGACCGCGTGCTCTCGAACACCGACGCGCTCGGCCATCTCGCGGGCATTCCCGTGGTCACGCAAACCGTCAACGCGGTGAACGGCACGAAGGCGATGCGCGCGGTGATGGAGGACGCGCTCGGCGTGGACCGTCACGCGTGGCTGCCGTCGTTCGCCGCGCGCAAATTCCGCAGCGCGGCGCGCAAGGCCAGCGCGAGCGAAGTGCGCGACGGCGAGCGCACTCCGGGCAAGGTCGCGATCTACGCCACCTGCTACGTGAACTTCAACGAGCCCGGCATCGGCCACGATCTGCTGGCGGTGCTCGATCACAACGCCATTCCCTACGTGCTGGTGAAGACCGAGGCGTGCTGCGGCATGCCCTTGCTGGAGCAGGGCAACCTCGAAGGCGTGGCGAAGAAGCAGGCCACGAATATGCCGGTGCTCGCGCAGTACGCGCGCGAGGGCTACGCGCTGCTGGGCGCGGTGCCGAGCTGCGTGCTGATGTACAAGCACGAGCTGCCGCTCATGTTCCCCGACGACGCCGACACGCGCGCCGTGAGCGAAGCGTTCTGGGACCCGTTCGAATACTTCGTGGCGCGCCATCGCGACGGCCTGCTGAAGACCGATTTCCGCACGCCGCTCGGCAACGTCTCGTATCACGTGCCCTGCCACGCGCGCGTGCAGAACATCGGCCGCAAGACGTTCGACCTGCTTTCGCTCGTGCCCGAAACGAAGGTCAACGTGGTGGAGCGCTGCTCGGGGCACGCGGGCACGTTCGGCGTGAAAAAGGAATTTCACGCGATGGCGATGAAGATCGGTACGCCCGTGTTCAAGCAGATGGCGCAGGGCGAGCCCGATTTCATCTCCTCGGATTGCCAGCTCGCGGGGCATCACATCGCGCAGGGCATCGACGAGAACAAGCTGGGCAACGCGCAGGGCGGGCCGCCGCTTGCGCATCCGCTCACACTGCTGCGCCGAGCCTATGGAATTTGATCAGGATAACCAGGTAACCGGATCCGGCGCGCGAGGCCAGGGCATCGGGCCGGACCGAAGCATTCACGCATGAGGCACCCTTGATGACGATCGCCAGAAACTCGCTGCTCTCGCTGGAAGCCTATGCAAAGCAGCGCACCGAGATGCGTAACCGCATCATCGAGCACAAGAAGCGCCGCGCCGTGGCGCTGGGCAATCACCTCACCTTTCTCTTCGAGGACGAAGCGACCATCCGCTACCAGATCCAGGAGATGCTGCACATCGAGAAGATCTTCGACGAAGAGGGCATTCAGGGCGAGCTCGATGCCTATCTGCCGCTCGTGCCCAACGGCAGCAACCTGAAGGCGACCCTGCAGATCGAGTATGAGAACGAGATCGAGCGGCGTGCGGCGCTGACGCGGCTCATCGGTATCGAGGACCGCGTATTCGTGCAGGTGGAAGGCGAGCCGCCCGTCTACGCGATCGCCGATGAAGACCTCGAACGCGACAACGCCGAGAAAACCTCGGCGGTGCACTTCGTGCGCTTCGAACTCACGCCGCCAATGAAAAAGCGCCTGCGCGAGGGCGCGGCGCTCACGGTCGGCTGCGATCATCCGAACTATCGCGTGCCCGACCAGATCATCGACGGCGCGGTGCGTGCTTCGCTCGTGAGCGACCTCGATTGAGGCCGCGCCTCGGTTAGCGCTTCATACCTTCTTGTTATACATGACGAAGCCCGGCTTCTCGGCGACGCCGTCGTAGAGGCGCATGGCCGTGTGATTCGTCTCGTGCGTGTGCCAGTAGACGCGCGCCGAGTTCGACGCCTTCGCGTGCGCATAGACCGCTTCGATCAGCGCGCGGCCCACGCCCTTGCCGCGTGCGTCCTCATTCGTGAAGAGATCCTGCAGATAGCAGACCGGGCCGTCGAGCGTGGTGCTGCGGTGATAGAGGAAATGCACGAGGCCGACCACGCGCTCGCCCTGCAGCGCGACGAACGCGTGCGTGGGCTCATAGCCGTCGAAGAAGCGCGTCCACGTGGTTTGCGTGATCGGCTCGGGCAGCGCGGTCGCGCCGGAGCGGCCATAGAAGCGGTTATAGCCGTCCCAGAGCGGGCGCCATGCGTCGTAATCGGCGGGCGTGACGGGGCGTACGTGAATCGTCGGGCTCAAAATCGTTCTCCTTGCGGGCGTCTGTTGTTCGCATTCGATCAGCGTAAGCGTTTTGTGGCACCATTGTTAGTCCCACTCAAGCCACAAAACATGGAGCCACGAGATTGGACTACGCGCTGATGATGACGGCCTACGAGCGCCATGCGCGCACGAGCGTGTCGCGACGGCTCACGCAACAGGACTTGCTCTACGAGAGCCTGCGCCGCGCGATTCTCGACGGCGATATCGTGTGCGGCACGCGCCTCGCTTCGAGCCGCACGCTGGCCGAAGAGCTTGGCATCGCGCGTAATTCGGTGCTCTACGCCTATGAGCGGCTCGTGGAGGAGGGTTTCGTCACGGCCACGCGCCACGGCTCCATCGTCAATCACGTGAAGCCTGCGGCGGCGCAGCCTGCCGCGCGCGCGGAGCCGCCTGGCGACACCGCGGACACCGCGCGCCTGCTCGCGCGCCGCGTGCGCGAATTGCCGCCGCGCCGCGCGTCGGCCGACGCGGCCGCGGCGCTGCGGCCCGGCACGCCCGCGCTCGACGCCTTCCCGCTCGCACAGTGGCGCACGGCCGTCGAGCGCGCTATGCGCGAGGTCGATGCGAGCGAACTGGGCTATGGCGAGAGCGCAGGTCTGCCGGTGTTGCGCCAGGCGATCGCGCAATACGTGCGCGTCTCGCGCGGCGTGCGCTGCCAGCCCGATCAGGTGTTCATCACGGACGGCACGCAAACGAGCCTCAATCTTTGCGCGCACTTTTTCGCGGACGCGGGCGAGCGCGTCTGGATCGAGAATCCCGGCTATCTGGGCGCGCGCGTGGCGATGCTGATGGCGGGCCTCTCGCTCGTGCCGGTGCCCGTGGACGCAGCGGGCATGGCCGCGCGCGAAGACGACTGGCGCGAGGCGCCGCCGCGTCTCGTGTACCTCACGCCCTCGCACCAATATCCGCTCGGCTGCGTGCTGAGCCTCGAGCGGCGCCTCGCGCTGATCGAGCACGCACGCGCGTGCGGCGCCTGGATCATCGAAGACGATTACGACAGCGAGCTGCGCCACGACGGCCCGCCGCTACCGTCGATCCAGGGCCTCGCCGACGATACGCCCGTGATCTATCTCGGCACCTTCAGCAAGACGCTTTTTCCGGCGCTGCGCATCGGCTTCATGATCGTGCCGCGCCAGGCGGTGGCGCAGGTGGCCACGGCGCATCGCACGCTCATGCGCCAGGGCCGCGTGGCCGAGCAGGCGGCGCTCGCGGATTTCATCGAAAGCGGCCGCTACGCGCGGCATCTGCGCCGCATGCGCAAGCTCTACGAGACGCGGCGCGACGGCCTCGTGGCCGCGATCGAAAAGCATCTGGCGGGGCTCATCACGGTGTCCGCCGACGCGGGCGGCATGCACCTGAGCGTGCGCCTCGATGCGCCGCTCGCCGACGTGGCCGTGAGCGAGGCAGCGCGCGAGCACGGTCTCGCGCTTTCGCCGCTCAGTGCGTATTGTCTCGATGGAGCGGATGGGCACGATGGACCCGATCGACGCGATCCGGTGCGCTATAACGGCTTCCTGCTGGGCTATGCGGAGGCGACGCCGGAGGCTTCGGATGCGCTCATGGCGACGCTGGCGGGAGTGTTGAGGGAGATGCTCGAACAGCGCGTCGAGAGCGATCAGTTAGTGATCCTCTAGAACATCTCCATCAGCCGGTGATACATCATCCCGATCTCGAGCGCGGGCCGGCGCCACGCGGGGCCGCCGGGGAAACGCGCGTGACGCACGCGCGAAAACAGCTCGAACGATGCGCGCTCGCCCGCGATGGCCTGGGCGACCACGCGCCCGGCAATCCCCGTGAGCGCCACGCCGTGCCCCGAAAAGCCCTGCACGTAGTAATAATTCGGATCGACGGCGCCAAAGTCGGGCGCGCGATTGCGCGTGACGTCCACGAAGCCGCCCCACGCGTATTCCACACCCACGCCTTCGAGCTGCGGAAACACGCCGGTCATGCGTTGCTTCATCGCCTCGGTGAGCTGCGCGGGCGCGGCGCCCGTCGAGTCGGCGCGGCCGCCGAACAGCAAGCGGTCGTCGGCGGAAAGGCGGAAGTAGTCGAGAAAAAAGTTGTTGTCGCAAATGGCCGCGCGACCGGGTATGAGGGCGTCGGCGCGCGCGCGTTCGAGCGGCGCGGTCGCGATGATGTACGAGGCAATCGGCGCGATGCGCGCGGCCACGGGCGCGGGCAGTACGCCGCCGGGCGCGGCGTTGCAGCACGACACCACGAAGCGGCAGCGCACTTCGCCGCGCGCGGTCTTCACCACGGGCTTCGCGCCGCGCACCACATCGAGCACGCGCGAATGCGCGAAGAGCCGAGCGCCTTCGTGGCGCGCGGCATCGGCCAGACCGAGGCAATACTTGAGCGGATGCAGATGCCCCGAGATGGGGTCGTAGACACCCGCCAGATAGCGCTGCGAATTCACGCGCGCACGCGTGGCGTCGGTGTCGAGCCATTCGAGCTTGTCATAGCCCCAGCGCGTGCGCGCGGCGTCCATCCACGTGCGCAGATCGGGCACGCGCTTGGGCTTGGTCGCCACCGTCACGTAGCCCGGCGTGAAATCGCAGTCGATGCCGTAGCGCGCGACGCGCTCCTTCACGAGCCCGACGCCCTCGATGGACAGCGCCCATGCCGCGCGTATGCCCGCTTCGCCAAGCTGCTTTTCGAGCACCTCGTCTTTCGCGAAGCCCACGAGCGTCTGCCCGCCGTTGCGCCCGGAGGCGCCCCAGCCGGGCCGGTGCGCGTCGAGCACGACGACCGAGAGCCCGCGCGCGCGGCACTCGAGCGCCACCGAGAGCCCCGCGAAGCCCGCGCCGATCACGCAGACGTCGGCGTCGAGCGTGCCTTCGAGCACGGGGTCGTCGGCGGCGGGGCGCGTGGCGGTGGCTTCGTAGTACGAGTGGCGGGCGAGCACGTCCGCCTGGGCGTCGAGGTCGAGTGTCATAGGAGAACAGCCTTTAAATCAGGTCCTTCATTCGGTACCACGCCATCGCAAGCACGAGGGCCGGGGTTCGCAGTGTAGCGCCGCCGGGGAAGTCGCGGTGGCGGATCTTGCCGAACAGGTCGAAGCGCGCGGCCTGGCCGTGAATGGCCTCGGCGATCAGCGTGCCCGCGAGGCCCGTGGTGTTCACGCCGTGGCCGGAGAAGCCCTGCGCGAAATACATCGTCGGCGAGAGGCGGCCGAAATGCGGCGCGCGGTTCATCGTGATGTCGACGAAGCCGCCCCACGCGTAATCGACCTTCACGTCGGCGAGTTGCGGGAAGGTCTTGAGCATGTCGTTGCGCATCGCCTCGGCCAGATTGCGCGGCTGCAGCTTCGAGTAGCTCACCTTGCCGCCCCAGAGGAGGCGCGAGTCGGGCGCGGGCCGGAAGTAGTCGAGCACGAAGCGGCTATCGCAGACGGCCGCCTGCGCCGGCATCAGCGCGGCCATGCGCGCGGCGCCGAGCGGCTCGGTCGCGATCACATAGGTGCCCACCGGCATGATCTTGCGCGCGAGCTGCGGCGCCAGCGTGCCGAGCCAGGTGTTGCACGCGAGCACGACGAACTTCGCGCGCACCTTGCCCTGCGCCGTTTCGATCGCATGCCCGCCCTGTTCGTCGCGAATGCGCGTGACCGCGCTGTCTTCGAAGATCTGCACGCCCGCGTCGCGCGCCGCGCGCGCAAGACCGAGCGTGTAGTTGAGCGGATGCAGATGCCCGCTATCGGGATCGTAGAGGCCGCCCGGATAGCGCGCCGATTTCACGTAGCGGCCCACGCCGTCGCCATCGACATAGCCGAACCGCTCGTAGCCGAAGCGCGTGGCCGCCTCGTCGCGCCAGCGCTTGAGTTCGTCCACGTCGCGCGGCTTGTTCGCGGCGGTGAAATAGCCCGGCGTGAGCGCGCAATCGATCTTGTGCTTCGCCACGCGCGACTTCACGATGTCGAGCGTTTCGAGGCCCATGGCCCAGATCTGCTTGACCTCGTCTTCGTTCATGAATTGCGCGAACGTGTCGATACCGCACGCGAAGCCGCCGATCAATTGCCCGCCGTTGCGCCCGCTCGCGGCCCATCCGACCTTCGACGCTTCGAGCAGCGCGACACGATAGCCGCGCTCGGCGAGATTGAGCGCCGCCGACACACCCGTGAGACCCGCGCCGATCACGCAGACGTCGGCGTCGAGCGTGCCTTGCAGCACTGGATGGCTGGCAGTGTCGTTGACGGTGGCCGCGTACCACGAAGGCGCATGAGGCTGATTGGCGAATTTGAGCATAGGGGAAGAGTACAAAAAAATGCGGGCGGCGGGGGTGGTTCAACCCGCGCGCCGCCCGCTGCGCACTCGTCAGAACGAGTAGATAAACTGCGCGCCCAGCAG
>NZ_CAJMZF010000045.1:0-62593 GCF_905220245.1 Paraburkholderia sp. J63
ACGGGCGTCGACATCAATTCGTGGATCACCGCTTCGAAGGGCGACGTCTCGATCCAGGCCGATGGCACGGGCCCCGGCGACCTGATGCAGCACGCGAACGTGACGGCGTCGAAGGGCTCGGTCAAGCTCTCGGGCTACAACCTCGTGCAGGACAAGAACGTCGTCACCACCGCGGGCGACGGCATCCTGATGGGCGCAAGCGATTCGCTCCAGGCGGCCAGGCTCAACGCCACCGGCGATGTCCAGCTCGGCACGGAGGGCGGCATCTGGGTCGTCGGCGCAGTCAACGGCAGCAGCGTGGGGATGCAGGGCACGGGCGTCGACCTCAAGGGCGCGGTTACCGCTTCGAAGGGCGACGTGTCCATCAAGGCCGACGCGGCGGGTTCGGGCAACTTCAACCAGTCCGCGAACATGACGGCGTCCAAAGGCTCGGTCTACATCACGGGCTCGAACGTCGTACAGGATTACGGTGTCAGTACCGTTGCCGGTGGCGACGTGACGATGGGCACCAGCGGCACGCTCCAGACCGGCAATCTGACCGGCAAGACCGTCTCGCTCGAAGGCGACACGGTGTACGTGCTCGGCAACGTGAATTCCGACGGCAACGTCGTTTTCCACGCCACCAACAGCGCGTGCGCCCCGGGTGCGGATTGCCAGAGCGACCAGCAGAAGGGCATCTTCCAGCTCGGCAACGTGACGAGCCGCAATGGCGGCGTCTTGATGGCCGTCGATCCGGGCGTCTCGTACGATCCGGACACGGGCATTCCGACCATCGCCTATACCGGCATGATCGGCCAGTACCCGACGTCGCTGACCCGCGCGGCCACCGACATTTCGCTGCAAGCGGTCGCGGTCTACTCGGGCAACAACGTGGCGAACAAGTCGATCGACGTGCAAGCCTACGTCACGAAGTACATGGGCACGTTCAGCGCACCGCAGATCACGCTGCCCCCGCCGGTCACCGTTTCGGATAACGGCGGCAGCAGCGGCCGATGACAACCGATAGCGGTTGCGGCGACACCGGCGCGCATCGCGCCCGGTGATCGCAGGGGCGGAGGACCGGTGGCCCTCCGCCCCCTCCGCTCCCCCCGGTTCTGCCGGGTTCCCCCGATAAAGGAGAGGCATGCAGTGCCTCTCCTTTCCTGATTGGCGTTACCCCCGTTCACGCTGCCGCACCGCCGGCAACGTCTTGCGGATCGAGCGGCGCCGATTTGCACCCTTGTTTTTCTTCGCACCGTGAAAGTCCCCAACCGGTACCGGCACCTTCGCCATCGACTCGGTCCCGCCTGCCTGCCCTTGCTTGGTCTCGCGGCGTGGCACACCTCGGCAGCCGCCTTCGAGATTCCCAACGCCGGCGCGCTGCTCCGGCAGAGCGCCGACACGACGCGCGGCATCGAAGGCGAGTCCGCGACCGAGCACGCGCCGGCCGTGCAATCGCCGGCCCCGGCCGCGCAGGCGCCCGCCGAGGGCGAGTTCAGCTTCGTCGTCAACGGGTTCGATTTCGGCGGCGCGCTTTCCGCAGCCGAGCAGCAACGCGTCGATGCCTTTCTCGCGCCGTGGCGCGGACGCAGCGTGACGTTCGCGCAATTACAGGCGCTGCGCGACGAGCTGACGACGGTGCTGTACAACGGCGGGGACACGCTCGTGCGCGTGACGCTGCCGCCGCAGACCGTCACCGCCGGCGTCGTGCGCTTCGGCATCGAGCGCGGTCACGTCCAGGCGGTCGAAGTGCAGAACGGCTCGAAGGTGTCGACGCAACGGCTCACGACCCTGCTCGCGAGCACGAGCGAGGCCACGCCGACGTTGCGCGAAATCGAGCGCAACATGCGCGTGGTCGAAGGCGTTCCCGGTGTGGGTTCGGTGTCCTCGACGCTTTCGCCGGGAACCGAGCCGGGCGGCACGATCGTCGGCGTCGACGTCACGCCGGCCGACCGCTTTTACGCCGCGGCGACCATCGACAACACGGGGTCGCGGCAGGCCGGCTGGCGCCGCGTCGGCGTGACGGGCGGCGCGAACAACGCGCTCGGTCTTGGCGACCAGTTGCAGGCGACCGTCTACGTCACGCCGCGCTTCATGCAAACGAGCTCGGGCGAGGACGGGCAAACGCGCCTCGGCCGTGTGTCCTATGACATGCTGACCGGCCTGGGAGCGAGCCGGGCGGGCATCGCGTACTCGCATGTGGATTACGCGCTTGGCGAGGAATTCAGCGGCCTCGGCACCGGCAAGGCCGATGTCGCGAGCCTCTATGGCTCCACGCCGGCGATTCGCACCGCCAACGCGAGTCTCGACCTGGGCGCGAGCGCGGAAGCCTGGTTCACGAACGACGAAAGGCTCGACAACATTCTCGAAAGCCAGGACCGCCATCTCGTGGCGTCGCTACGCGCCGACGGCAATTACTATGGCCAATGGGGCCAACGGCGCAACGCCACGCAGTACAGCGTCGTGACGAGTTTCGGCACGACGAAGCAAAAGGAATACGACTACAGCACGAGCGATTCGCTCTATGTGAACCGCCGCTTCAACTTCGCGAAGATCGAACCTTCGGGCACCTTCCTCCAGGCGCTCACGTCGACTACGCAAGCAACGCTCTCGGTCCACGGCCAGTGGGCCAGCCGCAGCCTGAACGGTTCGCAGCGGCTCAGCCTGGGCGGGCCCTCGGCGGTGCGCGCCTACGACCAGAACGCGGCGACCGTCGACGACGGCGTGATTGTTTCCGTTGGCGTGAGCCAGTTCATTCCGCCGTTGCCGGGCGCCTCGCTGCAGATCTTTTATGACGACGCGCGCGGCCGGGTTCGCAACGATGGCGCCATCACGGGAACGTCGGTGCGACTGCAGGGGTATGGGATCGGCGCAAGCTATACGGGCAAGCATGTGTCGGCGCAGATCAGCTATGCGCTGCGGGCGGGGCATGCGCTGGAGAACACGGCGCGTCAGCAGACGTGGGTGACGCTCACCGCCAGGATCTAGTCACAGCCCCTTCGCGGTCGACTCACGGCACCGGCCGAAGCCCCGCCGCCACGCGCCCCATCTGGTCGATCCCGCCGTCGAACAACCTTGCGAAGTAGGGAATCAGATCCGGCATCATCAATTGAATCAGCAGCAGGCCCACGAGCATCGTGAGCGCGAAACCAATCTGGAAGATCCCGATCTGCGGCGCGGCACGATTAAGGATGCCAAGCGAGATATTGGTAATAAGCAACGCCACCACTACCGGCAGCGAAAGCAGCAACCCGCCGTTGAACACCGTCGCGCCCCAGCCCACGATTGACCGGTAGCCATTGCCCGAAAGCACATTGGCCGAGACCGGCACGCTATGAAACGTCTCCACGAGCGCGGCAATCATCTGCAAATGCCCGTCGAAGACGAGAAACGCGAGCATCGCCATGATGTTGAGCCAGGACGAAAGCGCGGGCGTGGACGTATTGGCCTGCGGATCGAAGAACGACGCAAAACCGAGCCCCATCCCGAGACCCATCAAATCGCCGGCCGCAGTCACCACGGCGAACACGATCTGCATCGTAAAACCCAGCGCCGCACCGATCAGAAATTGATTGGCGAGTATCCAGACGCCTTCGGCCGAAAACACCGTGACCTGCGGCATGGGATCGAGCGTTGGAGCGACGATCAGCGTAATGAACGCCGCGAGCCCGATCTTCACGCGCGTGGGCACCGAGCGATGACCGAGCACCGGCGCCACGGCCACCAGCGCGAGAATGCGCGTGAACGGCCAGAGGAACGCGGTGAGCCAGAGATTGAGCTGCGCGTAGGTGACGGTGAACATCGTGTGAGCGTCGAAAGGCGCGCGCGCAGGAAAGCGCCGCGTACTGCTAACTAACCGGCCAGCGAGGGAATGCTCGCGAACATGCGATGCATGTAGTCGAGCATCGTCGTGAGCATCCACGGTCCGGCGATCACGAGCGTCACCGCAATCGCGATGAGCTTGGGGATGAACGAGAGCGTGCTTTCGTTGATCTGCGTGGCGGCCTGAAAGAGGCTCACCACGAGACCCACGACGAGCGACACGAGCAACAGCGGCGCGGCCAGCAGCAAGGCCACGTACATGGCCTCGTGCGAAAGGGTCATCACGGTTTCGGGCGTCATCGCTTGAGTCCTCAGGTGAAGCTCTGCGCGAGCGAGCCGATCAGCAGTTGCCAGCCGTCCACGAGCACGAACAGCATGAGCTTGAACGGCAGCGAGATCGTTGCGGGCGAAACCATCATCATGCCCATCGACATCAGCACACTCGCCACCACCATGTCGATGATGAGAAACGGAATGAAGATCGTGAAGCCGATCTGAAACCCGGTCTTCAGCTCGCTCGTGACGAACGAGGGCACGAGCAGCGTGAGCGGCACGTCCTCGGGGCCCTGCATGGGCGCCGCGTGCGCGATGCGCGCGAACAGGGCGAGGTCCGACTCGCGGGTCTGCCTCAGCATGAAGGTCTTGAACGGCGCGACGCCGCGCGTCACGGCTTCGTCCATCGAGATCGTGCCCGCGGCGAACGGCTTGTAGCCGTCGTTGTAAGCCTTGTCGATCACCGGCGACATCACGAACAGCGTGAGAAACAGCGCGAGGCCCACGAGCACCTGGTTGGGCGGCGTGGTGGTCGTGCCGAGCGCCTGGCGCAGCAGCGAGAGCACGATGATGATGCGCGTGAAGCTCGTCATCATCAGCACCATCGCGGGCAGGAACGACAGCATCGTGAGCAGCAGCATCGTCTGCACGCTCAGCGAATACGTGGTGCCGCCGTTGGGGCCCGGGCTCGTGTTGAAGGCCGGCAGGCCTTGCGGCTGTGCCGCCTGTGCCGCCTGTGCATGCGCGAGGTGCGGCAGCAGGAGCGCCACGGCGCCCGCGCCTAGCAAGAGCGCGACGGGCAACGCCGCGCGCGAGAATCTCACGCTTCGGGAAGCGTGCGCACAGGCGCGGGCGTGGCCGCCCGCGAGCGCGTCATGGGTGCTGCCGTGCATTTACTGCGCTCCGCCGTCGTGACGCTTGAAACGTTTGCCTGCCTCGTGTTTCAGCGCGTCACGAAAGCGCTGTCCGAAGCTGCCTTGAAGGGCGGAGGGGTTGCCACCTGCGGCGGCGCCGGCTGCGGCGGGCAGTTCGCCCGCGGGCATCGTGTGCAACAGGCGCACGTTGCCGGGTGCGGCGCCCAGCACGAGCCAGGTGTCGCCGATCTCGACCACGGCCACGCGCTCCTTGCCGCCGAGCGAGGCGCCGCCCACGGTCTTCACGAGCGCGCTCCTGGGGCCGTGCTGAAGGCCGAGGCGCCGCGCGAGCCATGCGCAGCCGAACACCACGCCGATCACGAGCACGAGGCCGAACACGGTTTGCAGCACCGCGCCGAAGCCGAGCGAGGGCACGGCGCTGCCGGCGATCACCGCCGACGCGCCCGATGCCGAGCGCGCGGCCTGGTTCACGGCTTGCAAGTCGGCGGCCTGCGCGGGCACGGCGGCGAGCCATGCGCTCGCACATGCAACGCCCAGCGCGTAGCCGGATACAGCCAGGCGTTTCATCGATTCAGCTTCCGGATGCGCTCGGAGGGCGTGATGATGTCGGTGAGGCGGATGCCGAACTTGTCGTTCACGACCACCACTTCGCCCTGGGCGATGAGGCAGCCGTTCACGAGCACGTCCATCGGCTCGCCGGCGAGGCCGTCGAGCTCCACCACCGAGCCCTGCGCGAGCTGCAGCAGGTTGCGGATCGCGATCTTGGTGCGGCCCAGCTCGACGGTCATCTGGACGGGGATGTCCAGGATCATGTCGATGTCGTTGCGCGTCGAGTTCGAGTCCACCTTCGAGAGCGGCTGGAACACGGCGGCGGGCTGCGCGGCCACTTCATGGCTTTCGTGGCCGTTCTGCTCGGCGAGCGCGGCGGCCCAGTCGTCCATCGCGTCGAGGGCATCGGCGCCCGCTCCACCTGCTGCGGTCTGACCCGGCTCGAGCACGGGCTCGTCGCCTTGCGTGGCGTTCACGTCACTCATATCCACCTTCCTTCATCGTGTCGGCTGCGCTGATCATCTTCTGGACCCGCAACGCGTATTGACCATTGAAAATTCCGTAGCCGCATTCCATCACCGGCACGCCGTCCACCTTCGCGACGATGTGCTCGGGAATGTTGATCGGCAGCACGTCGCCTTTCTTCATGTTCAGGATCTGCTCGAACGTCACGGGCACCTGCGCGAGATCAGCGGTGAGCTCGACCTCGGCGGCCTGCACCTGCTGCGAGAGCACGCGCACCCAGCGGCGGTCCACGTCGAGCACTTCGCCTTGCAGCGGCGAGGCGAGCACGTCGCGGATCGGCTCGATCATCGAGTAGGGCATGCAGATGTGCAGCGTGCCGCCCGTCGTGCCGAACTCGATCGAGAACTGCGTGACGATCACGATTTCGTTGGGCGTGGCCACGTTGGCGAACTGCGTGTGCATTTCCGAGCGCACGTATTCGAACGTGAGCGGACGCACGCTCTTCCAGGCCGTGGTGTAGTGATCGAACACGAGGTTGAGCAGCTTGCTGATGATGCGCTGCTCGGTCTGCGTGAAGTCGCGCCCTTCGACGCGCGTGTGAAAGCGCCCGTCGCCGCCGAACAGGTTGTCGACCACGAAGAACACGAGGTTCGGGTCGAACACGAACAGCGAGGTGCCGCGCAGCGGCTTCACGTGCACGAGGTTCAGGTTGGTCGGGATCGGCAGGTTGCGCGTGAACTCGCTGTACTTCTGCACGCGCACGGGGCCCACGGAAATCTCGGCGGTGCGGCGCATGAAGTTGAAGATGCCCACGCGCATGAGGCGCGCGAAACGCTCGTTGATGATTTCGAGGCCGGGCATGCGCCCGCGTACGATGCGTTCCTGCGTCGCGATGTTGTACGGACGCACGCCCTGCTTTTCGGTCTGGGCCGCCTCGGTATCGACTTCGCCGGTGACGCCCTTGAGGAGGGCATCGACCTCCTCCTGCGACATGAACTCGTCGTGACCCATGCTCATGATGCCAGGCTCCGGATTAACTGCGCCATGCCCGCGCATGCGGCATGCGGGCGAACGCGCGGGTTCATGTTGAGCGTGTTCATGCTGCGCTTATTGCACGACGAATTCGGTGAACAGCACGCCTTCGACCTTGGCCGGCGTGCCGCGCGGGTCGGTGGGCTGCGAGATGATCGCGGCGAGCTCGGTGGCGAGCGCGCGCTTGCCCTCGAGCGGCGCGAGATCGGACGGATGCTTGTTCGAGAGCGCGAGCAGCAACCGGCTGCGGATCTCGGGCATGCGCGCGACGAGCGCGTCCTGGGTCGCCTGGCTGTCGAGCTTGAGCGTGAGGCCGATGCGCAGATAGTGCGTCTCGCCGTCGTCGGACTGCAGGTTCACGGTCATCGGTTCGAGCGGGTAGTAGACGGGCACGGCGGGCGGCGGGGGCGCGCTCGCGGCCGCCGGCGCGCTCGTGGCGTGGCGCGACATGAAGAACCAGACGCCGCCGCCCGCCGCACCGGCGGCTACGAGCGCGATGAGCACGATGAGGAGGATGCGCTTCAGCGGTCCGGGTTGCGCGCTCTGGGGCGCGGCTTGCTGGGTTGCGGTCGTGGTCGCCATGTCGGTCGTGAGCCTGGGTGAGCCTGGGTGAGCCTTGAGTGATGCCGGTGTCGGGGCCGGAGGGCGTGCTGCGCTTTACGGTCGATTTGCTGTCGATTTGCTGTCGATTTGCTACGGCGCGCTCGCATTCATTCCGGCAGCCTGCATTGTTCCGGCTTTTGCCTTACAGCGATGGGAGGAATAGACGGGGGATTTGCGGCTATCTCTTGGCTTTGTGCGCCGCGCGGACCGGCGGGCGTCACGTCACGCCACGCCGGCCTCAGGCGAACGTGTCGATCAAGCCCACGGTGCGCTGCGTGGCCGTCGTGGCGGCGCTCGCGGCGCTGTCCACGCCGCTTGCGGAGCCGACGCCGGCAACGCTCCCCGAACGTGCCGCGCGCGAGCCGCCCGAACCGCTGCCGCCGTCCTGCTGGGCCTGCTGGTTCATCTGGCGCGAGAAGCCGTCGCTGACGCTCGCGCTGCCGAGGCCGATGCCGTTCTGCTGCATCTGCTCGCGCAGCTTGGGCAGCGCGGCTTCCACGGCCTCGCGCACCTGCTGATGCTGCGAGACGAACAGCGCATGCGCATGGTTGTCGGCGACTTGCAGCACGACCTGCAGCGGCCCGAGATCCTTGGGATTGAGCGTGAGCTCGGCCGACTGCTGGTGCGCGTTCGAGAGGAACACCACTTTCTGGCTGAGCGCGTCCTCCCAGTCCGAGCTGCCCACCTGGGGCGCGAGCGCGGCCGAGGCCGCCGCCGAGGCGGCCGGGTTGGCGCTCGCGGCCTGAGTGGCCTGGGTCGCCTGGGCCTGAGCCGCGGCTGCGGCGGCCGCCTGGGTGGCGGCGAGCGCGTCGGTGGCGCTGTTCGAGGCGGCCGGTTGCGCGGACGCCGCTTGCTGCGCCGCTGCGGCAAGGGCGGCGTTGGCGTTCTGCGTGCCCGCGTCGGTGGCCGTGGCGGCGACGGACTTCGCGGCGCCCGCGGTGGCGCTCTTGTCGTCGATGTCGATGCCTTGGGTTTTCGCCTTCGCCTGCGTGCCCATGTGCGCCGCGAAGCTGCCTGCGATGCTCGCGCCGCCCGAAGCCGCGCCCGGCGCGCCCGCGCCTTGCGTGTTCAGCGTGGCCGCGCCGCCGCGCAGCGTCGCGAGCGCGGCGTGCAGCGCATCGTTCACCGACTTCGGGTCGCCGCTGGCCGTGCCGTCGCCCGCCGCGCCATCCGCCCCGGTTGCGCCTGCTGCGCCCGCCGTTGCGGCGGCCACGCCTGCGAGCGTGGCATCGGCGGCATCGGCGGCGTCACTGCCGTCGCTCTGGGCTTGCTGCGCGGCCTGCTGGGCCTGTTGCGCCTGAGCCTGCGCCGCGGCGGCCTGCGAGCCGGCGGCTTCGGCCTGCTTCTGGCGCGTATGGGCGTCGTCGGCGTGGTGGTTGCTCTTCGACGCGTGCTGCGTGCCGTGCGCCGAAGCGCCGTTGCTGGCCTGCTGCGACGATTGCGCCGAATGGGCGGCTTGAGAGGCTTGCGAGGCCGCCGCGCTCGCGCCGCCATAAACCGACGAAGCCGATCCATTCCCCTGCATGGCCTGCTGCGTGGCGCTGGCTTGCGGCATGTTCTGCGCGGTTTGCGAGGCGATGCTTTGCTGCAGCGTCTGCGCGAAGCCCTGGCTCGCGAGGTCCGACGGGCTCGCGCCGTTGCCGGTAGCGCCGGTAGCGGCATCGAACAACGAACTGACTGCGGATAGAAGCGACATGGTGTCTGCTCTCTTGAACGTGATCGGGGCGTGCCGCCTCAGGGATGCGGGGTGCGCATGCGCAGCGCGCGCGCGGCGTGCTCGTCGGCGTCGCGCTGCTCGCGGCGGGCGTCCTTGCGCGCCTGCGCTTCGTCCTGGCGCGACTGCAGCACTTCGTACGAGCCGAGCTTCTGCTTGCTGCGCTGCCAGTCGGGCCTGGCCGCTTCCACGCGCTGCGTGGCCTGTTCGAGCAGGCGGCGCTGCTGCTCGATGGCGGTGTCGAGCGTGTCGATGAACGCCTGGAAGTTGCGCACATTGCCCGCCGCCATGCCCGCGCGCGCCGACTCGGTGAAGCGCGCGTGATACTCGTCGCGGTAGTCGATCAGTGACTTCAGTTGCTTTTCCACTTCCACGCGCTCGCGCTGGACGCGTCCGAGCCGTTGCGTTGCGGCGTCGACATCGTCCTGTGCAAGGCCGATGAGGGTCTGCAGCGCGGTCTGTTTCGTCATGTCCTGGCTCCTGGGCCGTTGCCTTGTGCGTTGCCCGCTATGTTGCCGATCAGCGCGCCGAGCATCTCGACGCTGTGTTGATAGTCCGCCGTTTCGCGATAGCCCTGCTGCAGAAAGGCCTCGATGCGCGGATACAGCGCGATGGCGCGGTCGAGCACCGCGTCGCGCCCGCTCACGTACGCGCCCACGTTGATGAGGTCGCGGTTGCGCTGGTAGCGCGAGAGCATCTGCTTGAACGCGCGCGTCTGGTTCAGATGCCGCTCGTCGATGAGCGCGGTCATCGCGCGGCTGATCGACGCCTCGATGTCGATGGCCGGATAGTGGCCGCTTTCGGCGAGCGTGCGCGAGAGCACGATATGGCCGTCGAGAATCGCGCGCGCCGAGTCGGCGATGGGGTCCTGCTGGTCGTCGCCTTCGGTGAGCACGGTGTAGAACGCCGTGATCGAGCCGCCGCCCTCGGGGCCGTTGCCGGTGCGCTCGACGAGCGCCGGGAGCTTCGCGAATACCGAGGGCGGATAGCCCTTGGTCGCGGGCGGCTCGCCGATCGCGAGCGCGATCTCGCGCTGCGCCATCGCATAGCGCGTGAGCGAGTCCATCAGCAGCAGCACGTGCTTGCCCTGGTCGCGGAAATATTCGGCGAGCGTGGTCGTGTACGCGGCGGCCTGCATGCGCAACAGCGGCGAGACGTCGGCGGGCGCGGCCACCACGACCGAGCGCGCGAGGCCTTCAACGCCGAGGATCTGCTCGATGAATTCCTTCACTTCGCGGCCGCGCTCGCCGATCAGCCCGATCACGATGACCTCGGCGCTGGTCGCGCGCGCCATGGTGCCGAGCAGCACCGATTTGCCGACGCCCGAGCCCGCGAACAGGCCCATGCGCTGGCCGCGCCCGACCGTCAACAGCGCGTTGATCGCGCGCACGCCCACGTCGAGCACCTTGTGGATCGGCTCGCGGTTCAGCGGGTTGATGACGGGCGCGGTGAGCGGCGCGTCGGCTTCGGTGTTGAGCGGCCCGAGGCCGTCGAGCGGGCGGCCCGAGGCGTCGAGCACGCGTCCGAGCAGCCCCCAGCCCACCGGCAGGCGCTTGGCGCCCGCCATCGGATCGGCAATGGGCGCGCTTTCGAGCGGCCAGACGCGCGCGCCGGGCAACAGGCCCGCGACTTCGGTGGTCGGCATGAGAAAGAGCTTGTCGCCCGCGAAGCCCACGACCTCGGCTTCGGCCATCGGCAGCGTGCTGCCCGGCGGCAGCTCGATCATCACCTCGGCGCCCACGGCGAGGCGCAGCCCCACGGCTTCGAGCACGAGGCCCGCCGCGCGCGTGAGGCGCCCGCAGCCGCGCAGCGGCAACGCCAGCGCGTTGCGTGCGCGCACGCTCGCGAGACGCGCGTTCCAGGCGGTGAGGTGAGGGTTGTTCGGGTCGTAGTTCGGCGGCGGGGTGTAGGGCGTGCGTTCGTTGTCGTCGTGAACACTCTGGCTGGCCGAAGCATCATGGTGGCCATGATCCGCGCCGTCCGAGCCCGCGCTGGCGATGGCGGCCTCGACGGCTTCGAGCGCCTCGCTGGCGCCCGCAATGCCGGTTTCTCTGGCGGCTTCGGCGTGCGGCAGGCCCGCTTGCGTGTCGTCGCCCACCAGCACGCCGCGCGTTTGCACGGGGTCGTGCGCGCCGGGCCCGAACGACGCGAGCGCGAGTTCCTGCTCGAGCGGCGTGAGGCCGCCCGTGTGGATCGTCTGGCGCGGGTTCGAATTCACCATGGCCGTGCCTTGCCGAGCGCCGCCGCCACGCGCTCCCAGCGCGTAGAGATGGCCGCATCGACTTCGCCGCTCGCCGCCTGGGCGCGGCAGCCGCCGCGCTCGAGCGCCGCGTCGGTCCGCACGGTCCAGCCGCGCGTTTGCAGCTCCTCCATCAGATAGGCCTCCACCACCGGCAGATCGGCGGGGCTCACCACGAGTTGCGGCGAACCCGCGAGCTGCGGCTCGTGCGCGAGCACCTCGCGCGCCGCGGCCAGCAGCGCCGTCGGATCGTGCTGGACGTGCTGGCGCACGACCTGCTGCGCGATGTCGAGCGCGAGCTCGACAAGCGTTTCGGCCACGCCCGCTTCGGCCGTCTGCAAGGCATCGGCAAAACGCTGCGCGAGCTGCGCCAGTTGCCGCGCCTGCGCGCGCGCCTCTTCGCGTCCCTGCTCGAAGCCCTGCTTGTGGCCTTGTTCATAGCCGGCCTGATAGCCGAGCGCCTGGCCCGCCACGTGGCCGGACGCGAGGCCCTGCTGGTGCGCCGAGTCGCGCACGCGCTGGAGCTCGGCTTCGAACGCGGCCGTTTCGTCGGGCGTGGGCGGCGGCGGCGGAGGAGGAGGCGGGTCGAACGACGCCATCTCCCAGCGCTGGTACGCCGAGCGCGCGCCCCGCTGTTGGGCTGCCGTTTGCGTGGCTTCGTCAGACATAAGCGTCTTCCGCCTTTCCGCCGATCACGACCTGGCCGCTCTCGGCAAGGTTGCGCACGATCTGCAGGATACGCCGTTGCTGGGCTTCGACCTCCGAAACACGCACCGGACCGCGCGCGTCGAGGTCTTCGGCGAGCAGTTCCGCGGCGCGCTGCGACATGTTCGAGAGGAACTTGGTGCGCAGCGCGGGCGGCGCGCCCTTGAGCGAGATGATGAGCGACTCCGACTCCACTTCCTTGAGCAGGAGCTGGATCGCGCGGTCTTCGAGATCGAGCAGGTTCTCGAACACGAACATCTGGTCGATGATCTTCTGCGCGAGCTCGGCGTCGTACTGGCGCACGTTCTCGATCACGCCTTCCTCATGCTGGCTCGTCATGAAGTTGAGGATCTCGGCGGCCGTGCGAATGCCGCCCATCGGGCTGCGCTTCAGGTTGTCGCTGCCCGAGAGCAGGCCTGTGAGCACGTCGTCGAGTTCGCGCAGCGCCTGCGGCTGGATGCCGTCGAGCGTCGCGATCCGCAGCAGCACGTCGTTGCGCAGACGCTCGGTGAAGCACGAGGCGATCTCGGAGGCCTGGTCGCGGTCCAGATGCACGAGGATCGTGGCGATGATCTGCGGATGCTCGTTCTTGATGAGCTCGGCCACCGACCCCGAATCCATCCACTTGAGGCCTTCGATGCCGCTCGTGTCGCCGCCTTGCAGGATGCGGTCGATCACGGCGCCGGCCTTGTCCTCGCCGAGCGCCTTGGTGAGCACGCTGCGGATGTAGTCGTTCGAGTCGAGCGAGAGCGCGCTGTGCTGCTCGGCTTCCTTCACGAACTCCTGCAGCACGCTGTCGATCTCTTCGCGCTTGACGTTCTTGAGCGCGGCCATGGCGGCGCCGATCTTCTGCACCTCGCGCGGGCCGAGGAACTTGAAGACCTGTGCGGCCTCCTCCTCGCCGATCGACATGAGCAGCAGTGCGCTCTTGGTGGCTCCTTCAGCGTTCATCGTTCACCCAGCTCTTGACCACGGTTGCGACGATCTTGGGATCCTGGCGCGCGATGCTGCGCGCGAATTCCAGGTTGCGTTCGAATTTGTGCTTCTCGTTCTCGAGCGCGAGGAGGCCGCCGTCGCTGTCGGCATCCCCGGCGCCTTCGAGCTTGTCGAGGCCCGGCAGGCCGTCGAGCAGCATCGGCTCGCCTTCGCCGGCGAGCGCGGGCGCGGCCGGTGCGGGCGGCGGGAAGGCGCGGCGCAGCGCCGGCTTCACCATCACGAAATAGAGGAACAGCGCCACCACGCCGATGCCGAGCCACGTCGCGATCTGCCTCGCGAGCGCGATCATGTCGGGCTGGCGCCACCACGGCAGGTTCGCGCCCGGATCGATCTCCTGCTGGAACGCGGCGTTCACGACGTTGACCGAGTCGCCGCGCTTCGCGTCGTAGCCCATCGCGTCCTTCACGAGCTGCTCGACCTGCGCGAGCTTTTGCGCGTCGAGCGGCTGCATCGTCGCGTGGCCCTTGGCGTCCACGTGCTGCTGATAGTTGACGACCACGGCCACCGAGAGCCGCTTGATGTCGCCCGGCGCCTGCTGGAAGTGGCGCACGGTGCGGTCGAGCTCGTAGTTCGTGGTGGTGTCGCGGTGGTCCGAGAGCGGCGTGACGCTCGCCGCGCCGCTCGCGCCCGCGGGCGCGCTGATGGGCGCCGAGGCCGGCTGCGGCGGCGTGTTCGAGAGCGCGCCGGGCACGCCGCCCGCGCTCGACTGCTGCGAATCGGTGGCGATGCTCTGCTGCTGGCTGCGGATGGCGGCCTGCTGCGGGTTGCCGTTCGGGCCGTAGTTCTCCGAAGTCTGCTCGAGCTTCGAGAAGTCGAGGTCGGCGCTCACCTGCGAGCGCGCGTTGCCGGCGCCGAAGAGGGGAGCCAGGATCGCGTCGATGCGCGCCTGGGTGTCGTGCTCGACCTGGCGCACGTACTTGAGCTGCGAGGCGTCGAGCCCGGCGCCCGTGGCGCTTTGCGTGAGCAGGTTGCCGTCCTGGTCGACCACGGTGACGTTGCGCACCGGCAGGTCGGGCACGGCCGAGGCGACCATGTGCGTGATGGCGGCCACCTGGCCGTCGTCGAGCACGCGGCCCGGATACAGGTTGACGAGCACCGAGGCCGTGGGCGCTTCGCGCTCGCGCACGAACACCGAGGGCTTCGGAATGGCCAGATGCACGCGCGCCGACTTCACGCTCTGGATCGATTGAATCGTTTGCTCGAGCTCGCCTTCGAGCGCGCGCTGGTAGTTGACCTGCTCGGCGAACTGGCTGATGCCGAACTTCTGGTTGTCCATCAGCTCGAAGCCCACCGAGCCGCTCTTGGGCAGGCCCTGCTGGGCGAGGCGCAGACGCATTTCGCCCACCTGGTCGGACGGCACGAGGATCGCGCCGCCGCCTTCCGACAGCTTGTAGGGCACGTTGGCGGCCTGCAGCGCCGTGATGATGGCGCCGCCGTCGCGGTCCGAGAGGTTGCTGTAGAGCACCTTGTAGTCGGGCGCGCGCGACCAGAGGATGAGCCCCGCGACCACGGCGACCAGCACCGCCACGGCGACGATGAGCGGCGCGCGCGGGTTGCCGCGCACCTTGCCCAGCGACGAAAGCGACCCGAGGCGCTGCGCAAAGCCGCCGCCCAGGTCCTCCGCGGCGCCGCCTGCCACGCCGGCGGCCGCCGCGCCCGAGGCGCCGCCGGTGGCGAGGCCCACGCGGGCGTCGGGGTTGATCAAAGAGTTGGCAGACGAATCCATGCGACGGGTTTCTCCGGGAGACTTGCTGTCCCGCGGCGCGCCACGCGCGCGGCTGAGACTTTCACGACAGGGATTATCCGAGAGCCGTGGCAAGCCGATTGCGCGAATAGAGCCGGGTTTTCCCCCTAGTTTCGGGGCTGCGCGAATGGGCGAATTGCTATGCTCCTCTCCAGATTCGGCGTTCTGTATGCGCGCCGGGTTTGCCGGGCGGCGCCAGCCGCCCTTGCGCGACCCTCTGAAACGTCTTGAAACGGAGCAAACATGACCGTGCCAGTCAACCCACTCACGTCGGCCTTGGCGCAGATGCAGTCGATGGCCACCCAGGCGGCGAGCAGCGCCGCCGCGGCCGACGGCGGCTCGGGCGCGGCCACCGCGGGCGGCTTCGCCGCGGCGCTCAAGGCATCGCTCGACAAGATCAGCGACGACCAGCAAAAGGCCGTCGGCGAGTCGCAGGCGTTCGAGCTCGGAGCCGGCAACGTGTCGCTCAACGACGTCATGGTCGACATGCAGAAGGCCAACATCGGCTTCCAGTTCGGCCTGCAGGTGCGCAACAAGCTCGTTTCGGCCTACACCGACATCATGCAGATCCAGGTCTAGCGCCCCCGTCCGGCTTTGCCACATTCGTCCGATTAAAGCTTCTCCCGTGCCGTTCCGATAACACGGCTAGAACCGGCTCGCGCCACGAGGCGCAAGGGGCCGGATACACCGTATCCACAGCCGCACGTTAGAAGGAGAAGCGCCGATGTTTTCCCCTGCACAGTCTGGAGCTAACGCCTATGCACGCGTGGGTGTCGAAACAGGGGTCATGGGCGCGAGTCCGCACAAGCTGATCGCGCTCCTGTACGAAGGCGCGCGCAAGGCGATCGCCCAGGCCCGCATGCATCTGCAGATGGGCAATGTGGGCCCGCGCGGCGAGGCGATCGGCAAGGCAATCCGGATCGTCGAAAGCGGGCTTCAGCTGGCGTTGAACGTGGAGGCGGGCGGGGAAATCGCGCAGCGCCTGAACGCACTCTACGGTTACATGACGAAACGCCTGCTCGAAGCGAACATTCAACAGAGCGAGTCCATGCTGGTCGAAGTCGACGGCCTGCTGGCGACGCTCGAGGAAGCCTGGTTGGGGATTGCGCCGGAAGTGGAGCGGATGGCCAAAGCGGCTTCCGGTCCTGCGTCCGGTCCATTGACGAGATGAGTTCGAAAGCAGACTACTTCGCCCGCTACGAGGCGATTGCAGCCGTCTCGGGGCAGATGCTCCACGCCGCGCGCGGCGCCCACTGGAACGAGCTGATCGGTCTCCAGGAGGAGTACCGGCGCCTCGTCGACGCGCTCAAGAATGCCGATTTCGGCGTGCGGCTCACCGCACCCGAGCGCACGCGCAAGTACGAGCTGATCCGGCAGATCCTCGCCGACGACGCGGCGATCCGCGACCTCGCGAGTCCGTGCATGGCGCGCCTCGCGGCGCTCTTTCACGGCACCGGGCAGCCCGCGCGGGTGCTGCAGGAGCTGTACGGCGCGCGCTAGGGGCGGGGGCATCGTCGGCCCGGCCATACGCATCAGCGAGAAAACTGACCGCGCCGCGCAGCCGCAGAGGCCGCGCGGTGCTTAACCGGGCCCGCGCGGGCCATGCTCCGCATGAACGGAATCGATACGAGCGCCGCGTCGCTGCTCGCCAGCCGCATAGGCGCACTGGGCCCGAGCGCCTCGCAGGGCAGCGCGGGCGCCGCGCAGACGGGCGTTTCGGCGCTCGCGGGCGGCGTCGCCGCGCTGGCCGATCCGCAGAGCCCCGGCTCGCCGCAGGCTTCGGCGCAGGCGGTGCTCTCCGCCGTTGCGCTCGCGCTCGACGCGATCATCCGTTCGGGCGGCGAAGCCACGCCCGCCGTGGTCGGACGCGCGCCGCTCTGGGCCGATCCGGGGGCGGCTGGCGATGCGTCTGCGGGTGATGCCGGCTCGCTGCCGTTGCCGGGCGTGCCGAATTCCGCCGCTCAGGCGGGCGGAGTGGCCCAGGCTCAGGCCCAGATCCAGGCGCTGGAAGCCGCGCTGCTCGCCGATCTCGCGGCAGCGGACGCCGGGGCGGGACTGCCCGGCGGCGTGCAAGACGCCGATGGCGCGGCCGCTACCGATGACGCCGCCGCCTCCACGCCGCAAGGCGCGCAAGCGGCCCAGGGAACGGCGCTCGCCGCGCAATCGAGCCCCGTCGCCGCGCTGGCCGCCACGCTCGCGCAGACGGTGGCGTCGAGCGGCCTCTTCTACGAATCGCATCTCACCCAATGGCTGCGCGGCCAGCGCACGCCCGCCGAGCTCGCCGACGAGCCGCACAACCGCCTGACCAGCGGCGGCGCGCAATTGCCGCTCGACTGGGGCCAGGACGATATCGACGACGTGCTGTGGACCGATCTGTCCGGCGCCGCGCAGCAGGGCGCGCGCGCGGCCAATGCTGCCAACGCGGCGAACCTGGCGAACCTGGCGAACCTGGCGAACCTGGCAAATGCGGCGGCCCCGGGCGCGCGCGGTGACGCCGCCGCGCTCGCGCAGGAAGCCGCCCGCGCAGGCGCCGGCGCGGCCGTGCTCGCCGAGACGCTCTTGCCTGCCGCCCGCACGCCCGCCGGGGCGGGCGCGGGCGTCGGCGTGCATGAGGCGCTGCTGCCGCTCGTGCGTCAGCAGCTCGACTTGCTCGCCACGGGCGAATTCCGCTGGACCGGCGAGGCCTGGCCGGGCGTGCGGCTCGACTGGAGCATCGAGCAGGACGACGACGAGCGCCGCGACCCGCGCGCGGGCCGCAGCGCCGCCGACGACAGCGATGAAATGTCGTGGCGCACGCGCCTCACGCTGGCGCTGCCCGCGCTAGGCACCGTCGACGCGGAGCTCACGCTCGCGGGCTCGACGCTCGCGGTGCGCGTGCAGGCGAGCCCCGGCGGCGCGCAGCGCCTCACCGCGCATGGCGAAGCGCTGCGCGGACGGCTCGAAGCGCTCGGGCTCGCGCTCGCGGGGCTGTCGATCCGCGAGATTGGCGGCGCGGGTGGTGGCGGTGGTGCGATGGGCATGGACGGCGCGCGGGCCGCCGGCGCCTATGCGCGCGCCGCCGCGGCTCAGGCGAACGACGCCCACGCAGCTAGCCCCGGCGAAATGCACGGCGCGGTGCCCACCTCACAGGCGGCATACGCGGCCGATGCGCCGCCCGCCACGGACTCGACAGACTGGGAGCTCGGATGAGCCGCACGAACCGCAGGAGCGCCGCCGCGCTCGCCTATGACGATCCCATCGCGCGCGACGGCGCGCCGCGCGTGGTCGCGAAGGGCTATGGGCTCGTCGCGGAGATGATCGTGCAGCGCGCGAAGGAAGCGGGCCTCTACGTGCACGAGGCGCCCGAAATGGTCTCGCTGCTGATGCAGGTGGATCTGGATACGCAGATCCCGCCGCAGCTTTATCAGGCCGTGGCGGAGATGCTCGCGTGGCTGCACGGCGTCGAGGCGGAGGAAAGCGACGCGCGCGAAGCCAGGGCGGCCGCGAGCGGTGCGCAGGGAGCGGCAACGCAGTCGCGTCTGCCCGACGCCAAGGCGCTCGCGGGCAGCCCGTTGCGCTGGCCTGCGTTGCCGCGCTAGTTGACGCGAGTTGGCGTGTGAGTTGACCGCCAAGGAAGCGAGCCGCGTTTGCCCCGCTAGAACTTCAGCATCACGCGTATCAGCAGGTTGAACAACTTGCCGTAAGGCGGCGCGATCAGCCCACGCGCGTTCACGCGCGCCTGCGTGAACACGGGCTTCATTTGCGAGAACGTGACGAAGCCCTCGTAGCCGTGATACGCGCCCATCCCGCTCGCGCCGACGCCGCCGAACGGCAGCCCCTCGGCCGCGATATGCATGAGCGTCTCGTTCACCGACATGCCGCCCGCCACGGTCTCGCGCGTCACGCGCTCGACGGTTTGCGCGTCGTCGGCGTAGAGGTAGAGCGCGAGCGGCCGGGCGCGCGCATTGACGTAGCGCAGCGCTTCGTCGAGCGAATCGTAGGGCACGAGCGGCAGCAGCGGCCCGAAAATCTCCTCCTGCATCAATGGCGTCTGAGCACCCGCTCCCGTCACGATCACGGGCGCAAAGCGCCGCGTGGCGGCATCGCGGGGCCCGAGCGGATGCAACTGCGCACCCGCGGCCTGCGCTTCGTCGGCGAGGCGTTCGAGCCGCTCGTAGTGGCGCGCCGAAATGATCGACGTGTAGTCGCCGTTGTTCGCGAAGTCGGGGTAGAGCTCGGCGAAGCGCGTGCGCGCGCGGGCGATGAACGCGTCCTCTCCGCCGCGCGGCAGCAGCACGTAATCGGGCGCGATGCAGGTCTGCCCTGCGTTGAGCGTCTTGCCGAGCAGCAGGCTGTCGACGGCATAGTCGAAGCGCGCGTGCTCACCGATCAGCACGGGCGACTTGCCGCCCAGCTCCAGCGTGACCGGCGTGAGATTGGCGGCGGCGGCGCGCATCACCTCGTGGCCGACGCGCGTCGAGCCCGTGAAGAGCAGATGGTCGAACGGCAGCGCCGTGAACGCGGCGCCCACGGCGGCGTCGCCGTTCACGACCGCCACGTGCTCGGGGGCGAAGGTCTGCGCAATCAGCTCCTCGAAGAGCGCCGAAGTGCGCGGCGTGAGTTCCGACATCTTGATCATCGCGCGGTTGCCCGCCGCGAGCGCGCACACGAGCGGGCTCGCGCCGAGCAGCAGCGGATAGTTCCACGGCGCGACGATGCCCACCACGCCGAGCGGCTGCGGAATAACGCGCGCGCGGCCCGGCGCGAGCCATTTGCCGGCGCGGCGGCGCTGCGGGCGCATCCAGCGCTCGCCGTGCTTGAGCGCGGCGTCGATCTCCTGCTTGAGCACCACGAACTCCGAAAGCGCCACCTCGGCCTTCGAGCGCTGGCCGAAATCGGTGTTCATCGCTTCGGCCAGCGCATCCTGATGGGCAAAGAGCACGTCGCGCAGCGCGCGCAGATGACGCGCGCGCTCGCTCCACGCGGGAAACGGCGCGCGCAGATGCGCTTCGCGCTGCGCGGCGAACAACGCGTGTAGCGCTTCGTTCGGGTCGCCTGGCAGGCCTGAGGGCTTATGCGGCGCGCTGTGGCTGCTGTCGTTCCTGTGCTGACGGGCGAAGGCTTCGGGCAGATCCTGCTTCATGGTCGGTCCTCATGAGGATGGCGCAACGGCCATGCCGGGGTTGCTGTGAATTCGTCGGGCCGCCGCCGCTTATGCCACGATTGCGCCGCGCTTACGCCATGACTCGCGCCGCCAGGCGCGGCCCTTCAAGCCGCGAGATAGTCCGCCGGCAGCGCCCGCGCGATCAGCGCCGCATGATCGAAGCGCGCAGGCAGCGTGCCGAACACGCGTGCGCAGTCGGCGTCGTGCTCGTCCAGACGCGTGGCGATGAACGCCTCGGCCACCTCGGGCGGCCCCGCGCGCAGCAGCATGGCTTGCGCGATCAGCACGATCTGCTGGGCGATGTGGCGCGCGCTGGCCTCGCGCGTGCCGGGCGCGCCGTTGAGCAGCACTGAGAGCCGGTCGAGCGCCGCCGCAAGCGCGGGATGCCCCGCAGCCTCGCGCCGCCAGGCGAGAAAGAGGACCTGCGCGGCGTCGGCATCGCGTTCGAGCGCGCGCAGCACGTCGAGACACATCACGTTGCCCGAGCCCTCCCAGATCGAATTGACGGGCGCCTCGCGGTAAAAGCGCGCCATCGGCCCTTCCTCGACGTAGCCGTTGCCGCCCCAGACCTCCATCGCCTCACCCGTGAAGGCGAGCGCGCGCTTGCAGACCCAGAACTTCGCGGCCGGCGTGACGATGCGCCGCCAGGCGCGCGCGAGGAGCGCGCGCTCGCTCTCCTCGGCGCCGGGTTCGGTGGCTTTTGCGTTGTCGCTGTCCTCGAACGCCCGCGCGAGCCCCATGAACAGCGCCGTGGCGGCCTCGGATTCGAGCGCGAGATCGGCGAGCACGTTCTGCATGAGCGGCTGATCGGCGAGCGCGCGGCCGAACGCGCTGCGGTGCCGCGCGTGGTGGATCGCCTGCACCAGCGCCGCGCGCATGAGCGCTGCGCTGCCGATCACGCAGTCGAGCCGCGTGTAGTTCGCCATTTCGATGATGGTCGGCACGCCGCGCCCTTCGTCGCCGACCATCACGCCCCAGGCGTCGAAGAACTCCACCTCGCTGCTCGCGTTCGAGCGGTTGCCGAGCTTGTCTTTCAGGCGCTGCACGTGGACCGCGTTCTTCGTGCCGTCGGGCCTGAAGCGCGGCACGAAGAAGCAGGAGAGCCCGTCGTGCTCGGTGGTGCGCGCGAGCACCAGATGCGCGTCGCACTGCGGCGCGGAGAAGAACCACTTGTGGCCGGTGAGCAGATACTCGGCGCCGCGTCCGCTGGCGATGCCGGCCGGGCGCGCCTCGGTGCGGTTGCTGCGCACGTCCGAGCCGCCCTGCTTTTCGGTCATGCCCATGCCGATCATCATCGAGCGCTTGGCCGCGAGCGGCACGTCGCGCGCATCGTGTTCGCGCGTATAGAGCTGCTCGCGCAGCCCTTCGAACAACTCGGGCTCGCGCTGCAGCACGGGGATGCTCGCGAACGTCATCGTGAGCGGGCAGAGCGACCCCGATTCGAGCTGCGCGTGCAGGAAATAGCCGGCGCAGCGCGCGGCCATCGCACCGGGACGCGGCTCGGAGAACGGCAGCGCGTGCAGCCCTTCGGCGCGCAGCAGCGCGAGCAGTTCGTGCCAGGCGGGATGGAATTCGAGCGCGTCGATCCGCTCGCCGCGCGGGCTGTGCGTATGCAGCTCGGGCGCGTGGCGGTTGGCGAGATCGGCGAGCGCTAGCGTCGCGGTCGCGCCCAGCGTCGCACCGTGCCGCACGAGCGCGTCGCGATGCCAGCCCGCGCCCGCCCGCGCGAGCGCCTCGCCCAGCGCGGCATCGGTCGTGAAAAGGTTGTAATCGGCGAGCGGCGGCGCCTGATTCGTGACTTCGTGCGTAGTGCCGGGGCGATGCGCGGGCGTGTCGGGGCGATGCGTAAGCGCATCGGCGCCCATCGTCTGCGTTGCATGCAGCGTGCTGCTGCGGTCCGTCGGGTCCATCTGCGTGTCTCCATCGGCGGCGCGTGATCGGACGAGGCCGATTCCGATGCGCGGTCCATGTGCGCTCCAGCGCTCCCTGTGCTGCTTGCTGGAACCTTTCAGCTCTCGTGGCTGAAACTGCCTTTCATGGTAGCCGCCTGACTGCCGCCTACGTGGTCGAAGGATTAGAGGAAAGGTTCTGAGATAAAAGCTGACCGCGACTGCGGACGCTTCCTACAATGCGCGAAAAAGCGAAATCGAACGAGCGTGCAGCTAGCGTGCCTCAAGCGCGTTTTGCATGCAACGCCCGACTCAGCACAGGGAGGAGGCATGCAATACGACTACGTCATCGTAGGCGGCGGCTCGGGCGGCGCATCGCTCGCCGGGCGGCTGGCCGCGCGCTGTCCCAAGGCGAGCATCGCGCTCGTCGAGGCCGGGCCGCACACGGCGCGCAATCCGTTCGTCAATATGCCGATGGGCGTCGCGGCGCTCGTGCCGTTTCGCACGAAGAACAACTACGCGTACGAGACCGTGCCCCAGCCGGGCCTCGCGGGCCGCCGCGGGTATCAGCCGCGCGGACGCGGCTTCGGCGGCTCGAGCGCCATCAACGCGATGATCTACACGCGCGGCCATCCGCTCGATTACGACGAATGGGCGCAACTGGGCTGCGCGGGCTGGGCGTGGGACGACGTGCTGCCGTACTTCCTGCGCGCCGAGGACAACTCGCGCGGCGCCAGCGCATGGCACGGCGCGGGCGGCCCGCTCGGCGTCTCGGATCTGTGCGAGCGCAATCCCGTGGCCGAGCGCTTCGTGCAGGCCGCGCGCGAGGCCGGCTTGCCGCTGAACGACGACTTCAACGGCGCGGTGCAGGAGGGCGTGGGCTTCTACCAGGTGACGCAGCGCGGCGGCGAGCGCTGCACCGTGGCGCGCGCGTATCTCTACGATGCAGCGCCGGGCGAGCGCGCGAATCTCCATTTGATCGCCGATGCGACCGTGCTGCGCATCACGTTCGACGGCGCGCGCGCGAGCGGCATCGAAGTGGCGCGCGGCGGCCGCACCGAAACGCTCGAAGCGCGCGCCGAGGTGATCCTCGCGGCCGGCGCATTCAACTCTCCGCAACTGCTGATGTGCTCGGGCATCGGTCCCGCCGCGCAACTGCGCGCGCACGGAATCGCGGTGCGCCACGACACGCCCGAAGTGGGCCGCAACCTGATCGATCATATCGACTTCACGTTCAACAAGCGCGTGCATTCGAGCGAGACCGTGGGCTACTCGCTGCGCGGCGCCGCGCGCATGGCGCCCGCGTTCGTGCGTTACCTGCGCAGCCGGCGCGGCCTGTTCACGACCAACGTGGCGGAGGCGGGCGGCTTTCTGAAGAGTCGCCTCGAGCTCGAACGGCCCGATCTGCAACTGCACTTTTGCACGGCGCTCGTCGACGACCATAGTCGCCGCCTGCACTGGGGCCACGGCTATTCGCTGCACGTCTGCGTGCTGCGCCCGGCGAGCCGCGGCACGGTCACGCTCGCGAGCGCCGATGCGCGCGTCGCGCCCGTGATCGATCCGCAATTCTTCTCCGATGCGCGCGATCTCGACCTGCTCGTGCAAGGCGCACGCATCGCGCGGCGCATTCTCGACGCACCCGCGCTCGCGCAGATGGCCGGCCGCGAGCTCTACACCGATCGGGACCAGAGCGATGCCGAGCTGCGCGCGGCCATCGCGGCGCACGCCGACACGATCTATCACCCCGTCGCCACCTGCCGCATGGGCGGCGACGCGCGTTCGGTCGTCGACGCGCAGTTGCGCGTGCGTGGCGTCACGCACCTGCGCATCGCCGACGCCTCGATCATGCCTACGCTGATCGGCGGCAACACCAATGCGCCGACGGTGATGATCGGCGAGCGCGCGGCCGACTTCATCGCCGCGAGCCGGCGCACCGGCACCGCGACGAACGGCGCGACGGTCATCGCCTGACGCGCGCGCTTTTTCCTCTTTCCATACCCATCGGCGCGCTGTCCTGCGAGGCACTGAAACGAGGCCTCGCAGCGAGACATCGAAGCGAGGCGCAATACGCGTCGTTTTGACATTGCATTGACGAAGCCAGAGCCCAATCGAGGCCCAATCGCCAGGTTTTCGTCAAACAGTGTGCGGTACATGCGCCCATCGTATTTTCGAGATTTCGGACTCCCTATAATCGCGCGGCAGTTGGGCGTGTCAGTTGGCGCGTCCGCGAACAGGAGGAACCGCCTCGATGAGCATCAACGTCTTTCACTTACTGGAAACGGTCCTGAGCGACGATGTCGTGCGCACGCTCGCCGGCCGCTTCGGCCTCACGCCCGATCTCACCCGCAAGGTCACGAGCGCAGCCGCGCCGGCCATCGTCGCCGCGTTCATGCAGCGCGGCAGCACGCCCGAAGGCGCGCGCGGTCTCTTTTCCACCATCATGTCGCCCGAGGTCAACGCGCTGATCGGCAAGCAACTGCCCGACATGCTCGCGAGCACCTCGGGCCTGAGCCTGCTCGAGACCGCGGGCCGCGAACTGATCCAGAAGGGCGCGGGCGTCAACGTCGGCACGCTCGCCGACGCCGTGGCCACGCAAACGGGCGCGGCGCAATCGACGGCGTTCTCGCTGACCGGCGTGGTTGGCGCGGCGGTCATGGGCATCCTGAAGCAGCACTTCACGGCGTCGCAGGGCGCTGTCGGCCAACTGCCTACGCTGCTCGGCCATCAACTCTCGTCGGTCAATGCGAGCCTCACCGACCGCCTCGCGCAGGCCGTCGGCCTCGGCAGCGCAGCCACCTTTGCGGGCGCGATTCTCACGCGCCTGAAGGACGTCTCGTCGCATCTCGAGCATCCGCAACCGGTCGAGCGTCCGACGCCGGCCGCGGTGCCGCCGCAGGTCGTCGCGAACCGCACGCCGCCGATCGAACCGGCCAGGCGCGGGCATTCGTGGCTGTGGTGGCTGCTGGCCGCGATCGCGCTGATCATCGCGTTCTTCGCGCTGCGCTCGTGCCATCGCGACGAGGCCGGCGAAGATACGCAGACGGGGGCCACGCAGGCCGCCTCGGCCGTTGCGCCTGCCGCGGAAGCGGCGTCGGACGCCGCATCGGACGCGAACGCTCCTATCGCGCTGCCGGCTTCGCAGGCTTCGGACGCCACGTCGGCTGCGCCGGCATCCGCAGCATCCACCGCTGATGCCGCTTCGGCACCGGCGCCCACGCAGGATTCGCACTTCTCGTTCACGGTCGACAAGGCCGGCGTGCCGACGGTCACCGCGACGGTGGGCACCGACGCCGAGAAGGCCCAGCTCATCGACGCGCTCACGAAGAAGTTCGGCGCAGGCAAGTTCAACGCCGACGTGACGGTCGACGCCGCGACGAAGGCCGCCGAGTGGCTCGCGCATCTCGACGGCTTGCTGCCGCTGCTCGCGCTGCCCGGCGCCGAAGTGAAGATCGACGGCTCGCACGTCGAGTTGAGCGGCACCGCGGCCAACGCGCAGCTCGGCTGGCTCGACAAGCTCAAGGCGCTGTTCGGCTCGGGCTTCGACGTCGGCGTGTTCAACGTGGGCCAGGCCGTGGCCGACGCCACGCAGTCGTTCCGCGACGCCGTGAAGGGCCTGTTCGGCGCGGACGCTTCGTGCGCTTCCGCCGATATCGTGAAGGTGCTCAACCTGCAGGTCGTGAACTTCGCGACGGGCAGCGTGACGATCCCGGCCTCGGCGGGCGAGGACCTGCGCCAGTCGGCCAAGGTGCTCAACGCCTGCGCGAAGGAAGGCAAGCCGGTGAAGATCCAGATCGCGGGCTATTCGGATAACGTCGGCGACAAGGCGGGCAATCTGTCGCTCTCGAAGCGCCGCGCGCAAGCCGTGCGCACCTACCTGGTCGCGCGGGGCGTGAACGCATCCACGCTCACGGCCGAAGGTTACGGCGACGCCAAACCCGTCGACAGCAACGACACCGAAGGCGGCCGCTTTCACAACCGGCGTATCGAGTTCGTAGCACAGCAGTAAGCAAAAGACGCGTTACGCGGCGCGCGAGAGAGACCACCTAAAATAAAACACGTGGAAAGCCGTCCGGTGAGAGCCGGGCGGCTTTTTTACATGCAGACGCCGCCCAGGTGACGTCAACGCGCCCCCACCGCCGGCTTCTCCAACCCTGGCGGCTTCACGAAATCGTCGAGCAAGGTAGACGGCTTGCCGTATTCCTCGCGCGCCACCGCGAGCCACGCGCGCGCCGCGTGCGAAAGATAGCTGTTGCGCTTCCAGCCGATGGCCATGTCCCACGGAACCTGCGGATCGGCGACGGGCAGGCAGGTGAAACGCGCCGCGTCGAGCCGGCGCACGTACGGCGCGGGCAGCAGCGCGATGCCCATGCCCGCGAGCACGAGCGCCGCCATCAGATCCCAGTGGCCGCTGCGGCCCACGATCTGCGGCGTGAAACCCGCCGCGCGGCACGCGGCCAGCACGACGTCGTTGAGCGCGAGGCTTTCCCCATAGAACACGAACGGCTCGCTGGCGAGCCCGGCGAGCGGCACGCTTTGCGCGCCGTCCCAGCGCGAGCCGCGCGGCGCGACCAGCCAGAGCAGCTCGTGCGAGATCGGCAGCACGTCGATCTGCTCCGGGTCGACGGGCAGCAGCACGCCGCCCAGTTCGAGCTCGCCGGAGATGAGCGCGGCCTCGATCGCGCGCGAACCCTGCTCGAACAGCTTGAGCTCGATCTTCGGATAGCGCTGGCGAAACGCGGCGATGGCGGGCGTGAAAAGCGAGCCGCCCATCGGCGGGATGCCGATGGTGAGCTCGCCGCGCCCGAGCGTGCCCAGATCGGCGAGCTCGGCTTCGAGCTGCGCGTGTGCGGCGAGCACGTCCTGGCCGCGCTGATAGACGATGCGCCCGGCGTCGGTGAGCACCATCTGGCGCGCGTCGCGCAACAGCAGCGGGGTGCCGGTCTCGTCCTCGAGCGCCTTCACCATCTTGCTGATGGTGGGCTGAGTCACGTGCAGTTGTTCGGCGGCGGCGGTGAAGCTCTGCTGCCGCACCACCTCGATGAAGTAGCGAAGGGCGCGCAATTCCACGGTCGGGTCTCCAGGTACGGGGAAGTTCAGGCTTGCCAGGCCAGCACATTCCATTATGGAATGAAATCGATAAATCTAAGTCATTTTATTTATGTTGCGCTGCAACCTATACTCGCTTCCATTCCACTGTCACTTAGGGTTTGCCATGACTGCTCCGAACACTTCCGCACGGACCCCGCAAACGGGCGAGCTGGCGCGCGTCGGCCGGATTGCGGCGCAGTCGACGCTGCTCGCCGGGGTCTGGTTCGCCGCCGACGCGCTCGCACGCGCGGCGCATCTGCCCGTGCCGGGCGGCGTGGTGGGGCTCGTGCTGCTGCTCGCGCTGCTTTTCTGCGGCGGGGTGACGCCGCGCTGGGTGAAGGCGGGCGCGGACTGGCTGCTCTCCGACATGCTGCTGTTCTTCATCCCCGCCGCCGTGGCGGCGGTGCAGTACGGCGGCCTTTTTCGCGCCGATGGCTGGCGCCTCGCGCTCGTGGTGGTGGGCGGCACGCTGATGGTGATGGTGGCCGTGGCCTTCGCCGTGGAGCAAGCCGCGCGGCTCGAACGCCGCCTCGCGCTGCGCCGCGTGCGCCACTCGCGCCACGTGGCGCGGGCCTGAGCGTCCCCGTTTCAACGCACTGGATGCACGAATTCAAGGCCGACTGGCAAGGATGATTCCGTCATGAACACGTTCTACGCGTCGCTGTTCGCCGACGACGCCTCGCGCCTGATCGCCGCCGGCTGCTTCATTCTCACGGTCGCGCTCTATTTCGCCGCGAAGGCGCTCTATGCGCGCTTTCGCTCGCCGTGGCTCACGCCGCTCGTCGCGGTGCCCGTGGTGCTCGGCGCGGTCGTGCTGCTGCTGCACATTCCGTATCCCGTCTACTTCGAGGACACGCGCTGGCTCATGTGGCTGCTCGGCCCGGCCACGGTCGCGTTCGCCGTGCCGATCTACGAATACCGCGAACTGCTCAAGCGTCACTGGATCTCGCTTGCGGTGGGCGTGACGGTGGGCATCGTGGTGGCCGTGGGCGGCTCGCTCGCGCTCGCCAAGCTGCTGCATCTGTCGCCCGAATTGCAGCGCAGCCTGATGACGCGCTCGATCTCCACGCCGTTCGCGCTCGCGGTCTGCGACAAGATTCACGCGCCGCGCGATCTCACCGCGCTCTTCGTGATCGCGACGGGGGTGTGCGGCATGCTGTTCGGCGAACTGGTGCTCGGCGTGGTGCCGCTGCGTACGCGGCTTGCGCGCGGCGCGCTGTTCGGCGCGGCGGCGCATGGCGTGGGCACCGCGAAGGCGCGCGAACTCGGCAGCGAGGAAGGCGTGGTCGCGAGCCTCACGATGATGATCGCGGGCGTGGTGATGGTGCTGCTCGCGCCGGCCCTGGGCTTTCTGCCGATTTGAGCGGGCGGCGATCCGTGGGGCGGCCATCCGTCGGGCGGCGATCCGTGGGGCGGCCATCCGTCGGGCGGCCATCCGTGGGGCGGCCATCCGTGGGAACGGCCACCTAACATTTCGCGATGCCGCGACACGCCTATGATCCTGCCTGTTGCCGCGAATCAAGCGGCTCATTGTCGCTGCGCCTCATGTCCCCCATTTCGATCATCGTCCCGTGCTTCAACGGCGCCGCCACGCTTGCGCGCGCGCTCGAGAGCTGTCTCGCGCAGCCCGAGGCCACCCAGATCCTCGTCGTCGATGACGGCTCGACCGACGCCTCCGCCTCCATCGTCCGCGTCCATGCCATGCGCGACGCGCGCGTGCGGCTCCTGCAAATGGCGAGCAACAGCGGCGCGGCGCGCGCCCGCAACTGGGCGGCGCTGCACGCGACCACGCCGCTGATCGCCTTCCTCGACGCCGACGACGAATACCTGCCCGGCGCGCTCGCCGCCGCCCACGCACACATGGAGCAGCATCCGCACGAAGCGGCGATACGGCTCGACGTCGAGTACGTGGGCTTTCCAGAGCGGCTGACGACGCATCCCGATTTCGGGCAATACGCCGCCGTGCTCAGCAACACGGTGCCGAGCAGCCTCGTGATCCGCCGCAGCGCGTTTCTCACGCTGGGCGGCTTTCCGATGGACGAGTTCTTCCGCCGCCACGGCGGCGAGGACGGCGCGTTCTCGTGGGCGCTGCGCGAGATATTCGGCCAGCGCCGCTTCACCGGCGCGAAGCAGGTGCGCATGCATTACCACGCGGGCATTCATGCGGAGCGTTTTCTGAACATCCAGATGGGTTTCGTCGAAGCGGACCCGGCCACGAGGGCCGAAACGGTGCGCTGCTCGCAGGCGTTTCTCGACGCCGCGATCGAGAGCGTGCGGCAGGTGCGCGCGCTCAACACGATGCCTACGACGGCTAACCCAGGCTGAATCCAGCTGAACCCGTGCACGGCAGCCCGCGCACGGCGCGTGACGGCACCCGCCTGGCGTATGACGGCATCGGCGCGGCGCCCGACCCCATCGGCGCCGCGCGGGCGCCATCTCGTTTTGCTACAATCACGCCTCGTCTTCGAGGAGCGTTGCGACGGATTTTCATGATCCGCCAGGCTCGGAGGCGCTCAATACGGCTGCGCCGCAAGACGCAGCCGCATCGAAAACGGCGCTCACGTCTTTAATTTCTAGTCACTTTTAGAAAGGAGGGCGTGATGAACGCCGCAGTTCCGCAAGATCAAGCCAAAGATTTCGTCGTCGCCGATATGTCGCTTGCCGCCTGGGGCCGCAAGGAGCTCGATATCGCCGAGACCGAAATGCCGGGCCTCGTGCAAACCCGCGAAGAGTACAAGGCGCAGCAGCCGCTCAAGGGCGCGCGCATCGCCGGTTCGCTGCACATGACGATCCAGACGGGCGTGCTGATCGAGACGCTGACGGCGCTCGGCGCCGACGTGCGCTGGGCCTCGTGCAACATCTTCTCGACTCAGGACCACGCCGCCGCCGCGATCGCGCAAGGCGGCGTGCCCGTGTTCGCGTTCAAGGGCGAATCGCTCGACGAATACTGGGAGTTCTCGCACCGCATCTTCGAATGGCCGAACGGCGAGTTCGCCAACATGATCCTCGACGACGGCGGTGACGCCACGCTGCTGCTGATCCTCGGCTCGAAGGCTGAAAAGGACCGCTCGGTCATCGCCAAGCCCACGAACGAGGAAGAAGTCGCGCTCTACAAGTCGATCGAGAAGCACCTCGCCATCGACCCGACGTGGTACTCGACGCGTCTCGCGCACATCAAGGGCGTGACCGAAGAAACCACCACGGGCGTGCACCGCCTGTACCAGATGGAGAAGGAAGGCCGTTTGCCGTTCCCGGCGATCAACGTCAACGACTCGGTCACGAAGTCGAAGTTCGACAACCTGTACGGCTGCCGCGAGTCGCTCGTCGACGGCATCAAGCGCGCCACCGACGTCATGATCGCGGGCAAGATCGCCGTGGTCGCGGGCTACGGCGATGTGGGCAAGGGCTGCGCGCAATCGCTGCGCGGTCTGGGCGCCACGGTGTGGGTCACGGAAATCGATCCGATCTGCGCACTGCAGGCGGCGATGGAAGGCTACCGCGTCGTGACGATGGAATACGCCGCCGACAAGGCCGACATCTTCGTGACGGCCACGGGCAACTACCACGTGCTGAACCACGATCACCTGAAGGCGATGCGCCACAACGCGATCGTCTGCAACATCGGCCACTTCGACTCGGAAATCGACGTTGCTTCCACGCGCCAGTACCAGTGGGACAACATCAAGCCGCAGGTCGACCACATCATCTTCCCGGACGGCAAGCGCATCATCCTGCTGGCCGAAGGCCGCCTCGTGAACCTCGGCTGCGCGACGGGCCACCCGTCGTTCGTGATGTCGAACTCGTTCACGAACCAGACGCTCGCGCAGATCGAACTGTTCACGCAAGGCGCGAAGTACGAGAACAAGGTGTACGTGCTGCCCAAGCATCTCGACGAGAAGGTCGCGCGCCTGCACCTCGCGCGCATCGGCGCGAACCTGACCGTGCTGTCCGACGAGCAGGCTTCGTATATCGGCGTCGAGAAGAACGGTCCGTTCAAGCCGAACCACTATCGTTACTAACCGATACAACGCTGCATAACGCGAAACAGCGCGGGCTGAGGTTTTAAGCCCCCGTTAAGCGACCAGTCCGATGCTGTGCAAACGCCTGTGCGCTGTTGACCGCGCACAGGCCGCACACATCACAACGACGCAAAAGGAGTTTCCATGACCGTGCTGCTGACCTGGCTGATCAATGCGCTTGCGCTCCTGATCATCACCTGGCTCGTTCCGTCGATCCACGTGCGCAGCTTCGGCACCGCGCTGATCGTCGCGCTCGTGCTGGGCCTCATCAATGCTGTCCTGCGTCCGGTGCTCATCCTGCTCACGCTGCCCGTGACCATCGTCACGCTCGGCCTGTTCATCCTCGTGGTGAACGCGCTGTGCTTCTGGCTCGCGGCATCGTTGCTCAAGGGCTTCGAGGTGTCGGGTTTCTGGTCGGCGTTCTTCGGCTCGATCCTCTACAGCATCGTCTCCTGGCTGCTCTCGGCGCTGATCTTCGGCAACCGCAGCCTCGGCTGACGCATGCACGGACCGAAGCAAGGCTTGGGTCCGCTTATTTCCAGACCGATCATGAAACCGATCGAACTTTCATTTGAATTCTTCCCGCCGAAGACCCCGGACGGCGTCGAGAAGCTGCGCGCCACGCGTGCGCAACTGCTCGCGCTCAAGCCGCGTTTCGTCTCGGTGACGTTCGGCGCGGGCGGCTCCACGCAGCAAGGCACGCTCGACACCATCGTCGAAATGGCCAAGGAAGGCGTCGACGCGGCGCCGCACCTCTCGTGCATCGGCTCCTCGAAGGAGAGCCTGCGCGAGATCCTGCGCCAGTACCGCTCGCACGGCATCCGCCATATCGTGGCGCTGCGCGGCGACCTGCCTTCGGGCATGGGCGAAGTGGGCGAACTGCGCTATGCGTCGGAACTCGTCGCGTTCATCCGCGAGGAAACCGGCGACGCGTTCCATATCGAAGTGGCCGCCTATCCCGAGTACCACCCGCAGTCGCGCTCGCCGCGCCACGACCTCGAAGCGTTCGCGAAGAAGGTGAAGGCCGGCGCGAACTCGGCCATCACGCAGTACTTCTTCAACGGCGACGCGTACTTCCGCTTCGTCGAGGACGCGAGGAAGCTCGGCGTGGACGTGCCCATCGTGCCCGGCATCATGCCGATCACGAACTACTCGCAGCTCATGCGCTTCTCGGAGATGTGCGGCGCCGAAGTGCCGCGCTGGGTCGCGAGGCGGCTCGAAAGCTTCGGCGACGACCGCGAGTCGATCCGCGCATTCGGCCTCGACGTGGTGACGGACCTGTGCCGCCGCCTCATCGAGAACGGCGCGCCGGGCCTGCACTTCTACACGCTCAACGCGGCGGGCGCGTCCAAGGCGATCTGCGAGCGGCTCGGTCTCTGAGCGTCTGAACTCGGCCAGCGCTCTGGCCAGCCGCGCCCGCGCGGCGCACCGCAAACCGCGCGGTCTCCTGCACAAGGGGCCGCGCGTTTTTTTGAGCAGGCTTTCCGGTAAAAGTGCTTGATATACGTCAGGCGACGCGGATCTGAGAATGTGAACATGCCGCCACCAGGGCTCAAGTGGCGCTAGCTGGATAACACCTTGGGAAAGCGGAAGGCTTGCAGCATGGGTCAAGGAACTTGAGCGCTGAATTTTCGGGAAATCAGGTACACGTCAACGTCACTCATCGAACATTCCTGCGATGAAGCCTCGTTGACTGTCATGACATGGAATTCTTCGCCCGATTTTGCCTGGAGCGTGATATCGAAAACTTGCCGATAGAGGTCTTTCCCGATTTTCTGAATTGCAACCGGAACAGCTTTGGTTTTCGATTCGTCTAACTGAGCAATTTTCACGATACCGGCATTCTGCAACTTGACCTCGCTAATATTGGTCGGCCAGCTTGCGCAGGGCAGACCGGCGGGCAGGGTGGCAAAGCATATGCCCGGCATCGCCAGAAAGAGTGTGAAGAGCTTTCGCATCATTGAACAACCCTGAGAATATGATCGCCGCTGCCCCAGATTTGGCTGCGAATCGACATTCGTTCAATAACGCAACCATTGGACGCTTGGCCAGGGTGCGCAATGCTGTCTCCATGAATCATGAAGCCGTCGCGGCCAAAGGTATGGGTGCCATTGATTGGGAGCAAACGCATGGTATAAGCGCCGGCGTGCGGATGCATGAACGGTGCGCCTATTCGATATTCCCCTCTTGGGATGGGGCCAATATTTGGCGCGCTTTGCATGGATGAATTGTTCTTGCCAAAGCCGAAACCTGAGTATCCACCTTCAATCGTTGTTCCGTTGCGCTCAAGCAGGCCGCTTGTCTAATGGTATATCCACGGCATATTCGCTCTCTTCTATTAAATTATGTTCGTTCCCGACGCCGGACAACTTGATATTGCCATCGGCGTAGTGTCAAGTGATGGGCTTATACACGAGTGCAACCGACTCAACGTGATTGATTTGGGACATGCAGTCTAGCCTTGTATTCGGCATGCCGGGATTGATGTCTATCACACGCCTTCAAGATGGGTCGTGAAATGTACCTTCTCGCGCCAGGAGTCGTCGATACGGTGCCAGCGCAATTCTGCCGACCTCAAGGTTTGCCCTTTGGAGCGGGCTAGGGATAGGGGACGCCGCATCGAATTTCTTTCCGATACATCTGAAAGAATACAGGCGGAGACCGGTGACTTTGCCGCTCAGTGGGTCAACGGGCAGGTTTTGTAAGTCTGCTGGATGCCATTGACATCCGGACATTTTTCATGTCCAAGACCCGATGCCTCCGCAGCACATCTCGACGCCTGGCATGGCAACTTAATTTAAATCAAAAAATAGGGGGGCATTATTTGAGATGTTGAGTGTTTATGCGGCGCGCGTTTTATCCTGAATGTGTCTACATCTTGTTTTTCGCACTACCAGGTCAAGATGGTCCGATATTACCGAGCGACGAAGTATGGGCACGAATCGAGTCTGTCTTGCCGGGCAAGGAAGGCGATCCGGGGCGAACGGCAATCGACAATCGCCGGTTTATCGAGGGGCAAGTCTCTGATATTTCAGCGGACCTGGTAATCCAGAATTTTCATTTTTTATCCGCCTGATCGCGCAATGGCATGGCTCGTGCGCGGCAACGCCTTGCGCATGACGACTTCCGCTACCGATTCCGCGATCACGCCACAAACCGGCACATTCACCGGCAACTTCACAGGCACCTTCGCCGATGCCGTCGCCGCCTGGCGCGCCGGCGCGTTCGACGAGGCACGCGCACGCTGCGCCCGGCTCATCGCCGCCAATGCACAGGACGCCGATGCATTGCATCTCGCCGGCATCCTCGAAACGGCGCGCGACCGGCTGGCGGCGCGCGCGCTGATCGAGCGCGCGCTCGCGCTGCGCGAGAACCCGAACTTCCTCGTGAGCCTCGGCCTCACCTATGACGTGGCCACCGAGGCGCAGGGCGCCTTCGCGGCGCTCGAACGCGCGCTCGCCATCAAGCCCGATTTCCCGATCGCGCTGAACAATCTCGCGAATCTGTACGCGGACCGCGGCGACTTCACGCGCGCGCTGGCCGCCTTCGAGCGCGCGCTCGTGCTCACGCCCGACTACGCGGGCGCCCATTACAACTACGGCAGCGCGCTGCTCGCAGGCGGCGACGCGGCGCGCGCGGAAGCGTCGCTGCGCCGCGCCGTGGCGCTCGACGCGGGGTACGTGAACGCCTGGAACAACCTCGCGAACGCGCTGATCACCTTGCAGCGCACGGACGAGGCGATGGCCGCGCTCGAGCATGCGCGCACGCTCGCGCCCGAGTCCGACAACGTGCTCACGAATCTCGGCTGCCTGCTGCGCGCGCGCGGCCGCCATGCCGAGGCGCAAGCGGCGCTGGAGCGCGCGCTCGTGCTCGCGCCGCACAGTGCGTCGGCGTGGAACAACCTGGGCAACGTGCTGCTGGACCTCTCCCGCATCGACGAGGCGCAAGCCTGCTTTACGCGCGCGCTCGAACTGAAGCCGCGTTTCGCCAACGCCTGGAGCAATCTGGGCAACGCGCACAAGCACGCGGGCGACATCGAGGCGGCGCTCTCGTGCTATCGCGAAGCGCTCGCGTGCGAGCCCGGCGGCATCGGCGCGCATAGCAATTACGTCTACGCGCTGATGTTCGCCACCGACGACGGCCAGGCGATCCGCGCCGCCGCCGAGCAGCTCTCCGCGCAACATGAAGCGGCGTTGCTCGCTCAACCCGTGGCGCACGCGAGCGTGCCCGATGCGCGGCGGCGGCTGCGCATCGGCTATGTCTCGCCGGACTTCCGCAACCACTGCCAGATGCTGTTCACGACGCCGCTGTTCCGGCATCACGATCACGCGGCGTTCGAGATCGTCTGCTATTCGAGCGTCGCGAAGCCGGATGCGGTGACGGCGCGCCTCGCGGCCCAGGCCGATCTCTGGCGCGAGGTGCGCGAATTCGACGACGCGCGGCTCGCCCAGCAGATCCGCGACGACCGCATCGACATTCTCGTGGACCTGACCATGCACATGGACGGCGCGCGCCGTCTCGTGTTCGCGCGGCGGCCCGCGCCGGTGCAGGTGGCGTGGCTCGCTTACCCGGGCACCACGGGCAGCCCGGCGATCGGCTGGCGGCTCACCGATCCGTGGCTCGACCCGATCGCCCCGATCGGCGCTCCGAGCGTGGACGATCAGTACACCGAGCGGTCGCTGCGCCTGCCCGACGCTTTCTGGTGCTACGACGCGCTCGCGCCCGGCATCGAGATCAACGGGCTGCCGGCACGGGCCGCGGGGCACGACGGCCGCATCACGTTCGGCTGCCTGAACAACCCCTGCAAGCTCACCGACGCCACGCTCGCGCTCTGGTCGGGCGTGCTGGCCGCGCTGCCCACGGCACGGCTCGTGCTGATGGCGCCGCCGGGCGCCGCGCGCGAGCGGCTCGCGGCACGGCTGGCGGCGCGGGGCGTCGATGCGGCGCGCGTGCGCTTCGTGGGCTTTCAACTGCGCGAGGACTATCTGCGCACCTGGGCGCAAATCGACATCGCGCTCGACACGTTCCCCTACAACGGCCACACCACGAGCCTCGATGCGTTCTGGATGGGTGTGCCGGTGCCCACGCGCGTGGGCCGTTCGGCGGCGAGCCGCGCGGGTCTTTCGCTGCTCGCCAATCTGGGGCTGCCGGAGCTGGCCGCATCCACCGACGCCGCGTATGTCGAGACCGTGGTGGCGCTAGCGCGCGATCCGGCGCGCCTCGCCGCGCTGCGCGCGAGCCTGCGCACGCGCATGGCGGCCTCTCCGCTGATGGACGGCGCACGCTTTGCGGGCAACATCGAAGCCGCTTACCGGCTCATGTGGCGGGACTGGTGCGAACGCGCGCAACCGGTGCGGGGCTGAGCCGAGCGCGGCGGCGGGCGCACCACGAAGCGGCAAGCGCAATAACGGCGCAGTATGGTCCATTGGCGGGGCGTTGCCGGGCAGCACTGGCGCGCCGGCCGGGCAACCGGGCCGCGGCAGGGCAAGCAATGCAATAAGCAAGGAAATCGGCGAAAAGCCGTAAAAAGCAGCAGGGGAACGGCGAAAAAGCAGCAAAAGCGCGGCCGTCCGCTGTTCTGGCAGCCAATGCGACGCCGCCTGAAAACCGGCACGCAAAATGGCCCGGGATGCCGCTCGCAGCAAGCCTGTCAATCGGCATTTCCCTCGCGCATGGTCATTTTGGCTCGCTTGTGAGCGCGGGCCAGGCTCTTGTAAGATCGCGCTACGCTGGCTCAGGCCGGCATTGAACTGGAGGAAACATGAAAGAAAACAAACTGTTGCGTGCAGCCCGAATGGCCTCTCTCGTGGCGCTCGCAGCGGCATCGATTGGAGGAGCCTCCTTCGCGCACGCCGCAGGCAGCATTCCGAACAAGACGCTCGTCTACTGCTCGGAAGGCAGCCCCGCCGGCTTCGACCCGGCCCAGTACACGACCGGGACCGACTTCACCGCGAATACGTTCACCGTCTACAACCGCCTCGTCGAGTTCGAGCGCGGCGGCACCAAGGTCGAGCCGGGTCTCGCGCAATCGTGGGACGTGTCCCCCGACGGCAAGACCTACACGTTTCATCTGCGCCATGGCGTGAAGTTCCAGACCACGGCGTTCTTCAAGCCCACGCGCGAGTTCAACGCCGACGACGTCGTGTTCACGTTCGACCGCATGCTCAACCCGAACAATGCGTTCCGCAAGGCGTACCCGGTGTCGTTCCCGTACTTCACCGACATGGGTCTGGACAAGCTCATCGCCAAGGTCGAGAAGGTCGACCCGTACACGGTGAAGTTCACGCTGAACGAGCCGAACGCGCCGTTCATCCAGAACATGGCGATGGAGTTCGCCTCGATTCTCTCGGCCGAATACGCGGATCAGCTGATGAAGGCCGGCAAGGCCGCCGACATCAATCAGTATCCGGTCGGCACGGGCCCGTTCATCTTCAAGAGCTACACGAAGGACGCGACCATCCGTTTCGATGGCAATCCTGACTACTGGAAGCCGGGCGCCGTGAAGCTCTCGAAGCTGATCTTCTCGATCACGCCCGACGCGAGCGTGCGCGTGCAGAAGATCAAGCGCGACGAATGCCAGGTGATGACCTATCCGCGTCCCGCCGACATCGCGCCGCTGAAGGCCGACCCGAACATCGCGATGCCTTCGCAGCCGGGCTTCAACCTCGGCTATCTGTCGTACAACGTCGAGCACAAGCCGCTCGACAAGGTCGAAGTGCGCGAAGCGCTCGACATGGCGATCAACAAGAAGGCGATCATCGACTCGGTGTACCAGGGCGCGGGCCAGGCGGCGACCAACCCGATGCCGCCCACGCAATGGTCCTACGACAAGAGCCTGAAGGCGAACCCGTACGACCCCGTGAAGGCCAAGGCGCTGCTCGCGAAGGCGGGCTTGCCCAATGGCTTCGACATCACGCTCTGGGCGATGCCGGTGCAGCGCGCCTATAACCCGAACGCGCGCCTGATGGCCGAGATGATCCAGGCCGACTGGGCCAAGATCGGCGTGAAGGCGAAGATCGTCACCTACGAGTGGGGCGAGTACATCAAGCGCGCGCATGCGGGCGAGGACGACTCCATGCTGATCGGCTGGACGGGCGACAACGGCGACCCCGACAACTGGCTCGGCACGCTGCTCGGCTGCGAGGCCGTGAACGGCAACAACTTCGGCAAGTGGTGCTACAAGCCGTTCGACGATCTGGTCCAGAAGGGCCGCCAGACCTCCGATCAGGCGCAGCGCACGAAGTTCTACACCGAGGCGCAGCAGATTTTCGCGCAGCAACTGCCGTTCTCGCCGATCGCCCACTCGACCGTCTATCAGCCGGTCAGCAAGAAGGTGATCGACATGCGCATCGAGCCGCTCGGCTATGCGCGCTTCGACGGCGTCGGCATGCAGTAAGGGCCGTCGCGTAGTGTCGTAGTGTTCCACTCACTTTCGCCCAGCTAACCTCTACACGGAAAACTGCGCGAAATAAGGTCCGGCGACCGGGGTCACGAGCCCCCGTCGCCGGTTGCGTTTCATTCCAGGCTTTGGGGGAACACAACATGTTCCGCTTCGTATTGCGCCGCATCGGCATGGTGATACCTACGTTCATCGGCATCACGCTGCTTGCGTTCGCGCTCATCCACCTGATTCCGGGCGACCCCATCGAAGTGATGATGGGCGAGCGCGGCGTCGATCCGCAAATGCACGCCGACGCCATGCACCGGCTCGGGCTCGACGAGCCGCTGCCGATGCAGTATCTGCATTACGTCTGGCACGCGATGCACGGCAATCTCGGCACCTCGATCATCACCAACACGAGCGTGATGGGCGAGTTCCTCGCGCGCTTTCCCGCCACCGTCGAGCTCTCGCTCTGCGCGCTCATCTTCGCGCTCGTCGTGGGCCTGCCCGCCGGCGTGTTCGCGGCGCTCAAGCGCGGCACTGTCGTCGATCACGGCGTGATGGGCACCGCGCTCACCGGCTATTCGATGCCGATCTTCTGGTGGGGGCTCATCCTCATCATGGTGTTCTCGTCGAAGCTCGGCTGGACGCCGGTGTCGGGGCGCATTGCCGTCGAGTACGACATTCCGCACGTCACGGGCTTCATGCTGATCGACTCGCTGTTGCCCGGCACCGACGAAGGCTCGTTCCGCTCGGTGCTCTCGCATCTGATCCTGCCCGCGATCGTGCTCGGCACGATTCCGCTCGCCGTGGTTGCGCGCATGACGCGCTCGTCGATGCTCGAAGTGCTGCGCGAGGATTACATCCGCACCGCGCGCGCGAAGGGCCTCTCGCCCGTGCGCGTGATCGTCGTGCATGCGCTGCGCAATGCGCTCATTCCCGTGGTGACGGTGATCGGCCTGCAGGTCGGCACGCTGCTTGCGGGCGCCGTGCTCACCGAGACGCTGTTCTCGTGGCCCGGCATCGGCAAATGGCTGATCGACGCGATCAGCCGGCGCGACTATCCGGTGGTGCAGGGCGGCATTCTCATGATCGCGACGCTCGTGATCCTCGTGAACCTGTTCGTCGATCTGCTGTACGGCGTGCTCAACCCGCGCATTCGATATACGAGGTAAGCGAGCCATGACCATGCAAACCCCACAACACGGCATTCGACATCAGGAGGCATGATGGCTGACATTCAGAACACCGTGCCCCGCGCCGTCACGCCGCCTTCGGGCCGCGCGCTCGTGCTGCGCGAATTCTGGGCCAACTTCTCGCGCAACAAGGGCGCCGTGGCCGCCGGCGTGATCGTGCTGCTGCTCGTCTTCATGGCGATCTTCGCGCCCTTGATCGCGCCGCATAGTCCCATCGAGCAATACCGCGACTACGTGAAGATCCCGCCCGCCTGGCTCGACGGCGGCAACTGGAAGTTCATTCTCGGCACCGACGAAGCGGGCCGCGACATCCTCTCGCGGCTGATGTACGGCGCGCGGCTCTCGCTGTGGATCGGCTGCGTCTCGGTGCTGCTCGCGCTGATTCCGGGCGTCGTGCTCGGGCTCGTGGCCGCGTTCTTCGAGAAGTGGGCCGACACGCCGATCATGCGTCTCATGGACGTGCTGCTCGCGCTGCCCTCGCTCTTGCTCGCGGTGGCCGTGGTGGCGATCATCGGCCCGGGCCTCACCAACACGATGTTCGCGATCGCGATCGTCGCGCTGCCCGGCTACGTGCGTCTCACGCGCGGATCGGCGCTCGGCGAACTGCACAAGGAGTACGTGACCGCCTCGCGCGTGGCCGGCGCCGGCACGGCGCGGCTGATGTTCTCGCAGGTGCTGCCCAACTGCACGGCGCCGTTGATCGTGCAGGCCACGCTCGGCTTTTCGTCGGCGATTCTCGACGCCGCCGCGCTCGGCTTCCTCGGCCTCGGCGTGCAGCCGCCGCGCGCCGAGTGGGGCGCGATGCTGGCTTCGGCGCGCGACTATATCGACAGCGCCTGGTGGATCGTCACGATGCCCGGCCTTTCCATCCTGATCTCGGTGCTCGCCATCAACCTGCTCGGCGACGGGCTGCGCGACGCACTCGATCCCAAGCTCAAGCGGATGGCCTGAACATGAATGACCTGCTTACTATCCGCAACCTGGCCGTGAACTTCAACGGCCTGCCCGCCGTGGACCGCGTGAATCTGTCCGTGGCGCCGGGCGAGGTGCTCGGCATCGTCGGCGAATCGGGCTCGGGCAAGAGCGTGACGATGATGGCGCTGATGGGCCTGATCGACGCGCCCGGCAAGGTCACCGCCGACTCCATCACGTTCGACGGCCGCGACCTGCTCAACGCCACCGGCAAGGAGCGCCGCCGCATCGTCGGCAAGGACATCGCCATGGTGTTCCAGGACGCGCTCACGAGCCTGAACCCGAGCTATACCGTCGGCTATCAGATCAAGGAAGTGCTCAAGCTGCACGAGGGCCTGCGCGGCTCCGCGCTCCATGCGCGCGCGCTGGAACTGCTCGACCAGGTGGGCATTCCCGACGCGAAGAACCGCATCGACAACTTCCCGCATCAGATGTCGGGCGGCATGAACCAGCGCGTGATGATCGCGATGGCCGTGGCCTGCAATCCGAAGCTCCTGATCGCCGACGAGCCCACCACGGCGCTCGACGTGACGATCCAGGCGCAGATCATGGAGCTGCTCGTCAAGCTGCAGAAGGAGCGCGGCATGGCGCTCGTGCTGATCTCGCACGATCTGGCCGTGGTCTCGGAGGTCGCGCAGCGCGTGGCCGTGATGTACGCGGGCGAGATCATCGAAACGAACCGCGTGCCCGACATCTTTTCGCGTCCGCATCATCCATACACGGAAGCGCTGCTCGCCGCGATTCCCGAGCACAACAAGGGGGCGATGCGGCTTGCCGCGCTGCCCGGCATGGTGCCCGGCCGCGACGACCGGCCGAGCGGGTGCCTGTTCGCGCCGCGCTGCAAGTACGTGGTGGACGACTGCATGAAGGCGCGGCCGAAGCTCGATCCTGTCGCCGACGAAAGCGGCTACGCACAGGTCCGCTGCATCAAGCCGCTGAACGTGGCGGTCACCCAATCCCATGGAGGCGCGCGATGAACGCAGTCCAGCAATCCGCGGCTCATCATGACCATCACGACCATCACGACGATAAGGTGCTCGTCGCGGAAGACCTCAAGAAGCATTACAGCGTGAAGCGCGGCATGTTCGGCACCGGCACCGTGAAGGCGCTCAACGGCGTGTCGTTCTCGCTCACGCGCGGGCGCACGCTCGCGGTGGTGGGCGAGTCGGGCTGCGGCAAGTCCACGCTCGCGCGCCAGCTCACGATGATCGAGCCGCCCACGGCGGGCAAGCTCACCATCGACGGCGAGGACGTCGCGCACGCGAACCGCGAGAAGATCGCCGCGCTGCGCCGCCGCGTGCAGATGGTGTTCCAGAACCCGTTCGCCTCGCTCAATCCGCGCAAGACCGTCGAGCAGACGCTCGGCGAGCCGCTCGCCATCAACACCAAGCTCACGGCGAGCGAGCGCGCCGACCGCATCGCGCACATGATGCGCATCGTGGGCCTGCGGCCCGAGCATGCGAAGCGCTATCCGCACATGTTCTCGGGCGGCCAGCGCCAGCGCGTGGCGATCGCGCGCGCGATGATCCTCGATCCGCAGATCGTCGTGGCCGACGAGCCGGTCTCGGCGCTCGACGTCTCGATCCAGGCGCAGATCCTCAATCTGTTCATGGACCTGCAGGAGCAGTTCCGCACGAGCTACGTGTTCATCTCGCACAACCTGGCCGTGGTCGAGCACATCGCCGACGACGTGATGGTCATGTATCTCGGCGGCGTGGCCGAGCTCGGCGACAAGGAGACGGTGATCGGACGGCCGCGCCATCCGTACACCCGCTCGCTGCTTTCCGCGACGCCCGCGATCTTCGAAGCGGACCGGCACGTGAAGATCAAGCTCGAAGGCGAGCTGCCTTCGCCGCTGAACCCGCCGTCGGGCTGCACGTTCCATCAGCGTTGTCCATATGCGATCGAACGGTGTCGCAAGGAAGTGCCGATGCTTCGCGAAGTGGATGGGCGTCAGGTATCCTGCCATCGTGCAGAGGAGGTAGGGGAAGAGGATGCCTGAAGCGACGGCGGCGCGTCGTTTTACGCGCCGCCAGCTCAGGGGCGGCCGTCGCGCCGCATGGAAAACGCAAAACCGGGGACGTGCCATCGCGCGGGTAGCGGCGATGGCACGGGCGCACATGCGGCTGCGGTTGCATGTGTGGCTGCGCGCGGCGCTGACTGCGGCGCTCGCGCTGGCCGTCGCCCTCGGGCCGTCGCTCGACCGGCCGCTGCGGCTCGTATGGTTGCAAGGCGAGGTTCAGGGCAGTACGGGCCCGGCATGGTACGCGCGGCTGAATGCCGCGTTTCTGCATGGCGGCGCGCTCTGGCAAGCGCGCGCGTTCATGCCCAGCGCGCTCGCCGCTGCCGCTGCCGCCAACACGCCCGGCATGCATCCCACCATTCCCGCGCCCGGCCTGCCTTCGGGCGGCGGCCTGCCGGGCTTCCACTCGCCGCCCCCCATGCCGAGCTACGCCTCGGGCACGACGGCCGGCGGTCCGGTGCGCACGCAACCGGCGCGCATGCCGTTCTACGTCGCCACGCGCGGCACCACCACGATCTATCTGCTCGGCACGCTGCACGTGGGCGACCCCGCCGACTATCCGCCGAACCAGCCGTTCCGGGCGCCGATCCTCGCCGCGCTCAACGCCTCGCCGACGCTCGCGCTCGAACTCTCGCCCGACGACCTGCTCGTCTCGCAGGATGACGTCTCGAAATATGGCGTATGCCGTAATCCGTGTCTGCAAGCGCTCCTGCCCGAGCCGCTCTGGGCAAAGCTGGCGGCGCGCCTGCGCGGCAATCCCGAGGCGCTCGCCGAGATCCGCAAGATGAAGCCCTGGCTCGCCTCGCTGCTGGTGGAAACCTACGATTCGCTGAGCGCCGGCTTGCAGACCGAGTACGGCACCGAGGCGCAGTTGCAGAACGTGTTCCTGCGCCTGAAGGGGCGGCGCATCGTCGGGCTCGAAACGCTGGCCGAGCAGATGCGCGCGTTCACCTACCTCAACCTCGCGCAGCAACGCGAAATGCTCGCGCAGGATCTCGCGCAGACGCCGGCGCAGAACGTCGCCGACGTGGAGACGCTGCTGCGTCTATGGCGCGTGGGCGACGCCGACGCGATCGCGGCCTGGGAGTCGGCGCGCACCGAAAAGCTCGCGCACGACCCGCGCGTGGCGGCTTCGGTGGATAACCGCATCGTCTATGAGCGCAACCGGCGCTTCGTGGCGCGCATGCAGCAATATGCCGCGCCCAACAAGCCGCTGTTCGTCGCGATCGGCGCGCTGCACCTGGGCGGGCGCAAGGGCGTGCTCCAGTTGCTGCGCCAGCGCGGGTTTACGGTCGATCCGGGCTGAGGTCCGGTGCGTCGGGGGGCGGCTGATCGGCTGCGGCTTTGGCCGTCGTTCTGGCCGATCTGGACACCTTGGTCGCTTTGGCTGGTTTGGTCGTTTTGGCCGCGTTGGTCGCTTTGGCCATTTGGGCTACTTGCGGTTCTTTGGCCGCTTGCGGTGCCCGAGCTGCCTCATGCGCTTTCGGCGCCGGTTTTCGCGGATCCGCGCCACTCGTGCGCTTGGGTTTTGCAGGCTTTTCGCCGAGCGCGCCGCGCAATTCATCGATCGCCGCCTGCCAGTCGCCCACTTCGCGCTGACGGAACAGCCGCGCCGTGGGATACCACGGCGAATCCGCGCGCTTTTCGAGCCAGCGCCACTCGCCGTTCGCGGGTACGAGGATCCAGACCGGCTTGCCGAGCGCGCCCGCCAGATGCGCGACCGAGGTATCCACGGCAATCACGAGATCGAGGTTCATGATGAGCGCGGCCGTGTCGCCGTAATCGCGCAGATCGTCGGTGAAATCGTGGATCGTTGTTTCGCCCGCCAGCGCCGCGAGTTGTGCGCGCGCGGCATCGCCCTTTTGCAGCGAGAACCAGCTGATCTTCTCGACCTCGAAAAGCGGGGTTAGCGCGGCAAGCGGCACCGAGCGGTTGCGATCGTTATAGAAGGTCGGGCTGCCGCCCCAGACGATGCCGATGTTGCGATAGCCGGCGGGCTTGCGCACGGCCGTTTTTGCGGGGTTTTTTGCGGGGCTTTTTGCGGTGGCTTCGAGCGCCCCCAGCGGGACGTCGGCCGCCGCGTCATCGGGTGTACCGGGCGCACCGGGCTCGCCATCCTCGCGCCCGAGATCCGCGGCCATGGCGGCCTGCACGCGCGGCTGCCACGCCTGAATGTCGGCGTCGCGCGCAAACAGATAGGGCACCGTGGCCGGGATCGTGTCGAGTTCGGTGCCGCACACGGATGGCGCGCTTATCACGTACAGCCAGTAATCGTAATCGCCCGCGGGCTTGCCGGTCCACGCGCGATGCACGCCCGGCACCGACTGCGCGAGCAATTGCAGCGCCGGCGGCACGCACACGTCCACGCTCGCGCCGCGCGCGGCGAGCATGCTCGCGTAGCGCACGAACTGGATCTGGTCGCCGAAACCCTGCTCGTGCACGAGCAGCAGGCGCTTGCCGTCGAGCGGCTCGCCCTGCCATTCGGCAATGCCCTCGATATCGAACGGCGCGTAGTCGATGGCGCGCCAGCGCCGCGCGTATTCGGCCCAGCCCTCGCGATACTCGCCGCGCTTGAGCTTGAGCCAGACGAGGTTCTGGCGCGCATCGGCGTGGTTCGGGTCGAGTTCGAGCGCGCGCCGGTACCAGGGCTCTTCCTCGTCGTTGCGTCCCTGCGCGCCCAGCGAGGCGCCGAGGCAGACGAGATTCGCCGCATTCGGCTCGAGCTCCACCGCGTGGCGATAGCAGGTTTCCGCGGCCCGATAGTCGCCGCTCTGGCCCAGCGCCGTGCCCAGATTCACCCAGGCGGCCGCATAGCCGGGCGCGAGCTCGACGGCCCGGCGGTAATGAGCGATGGCGGCGGCCCGGTCGCCGAGTGCGCGCTGCACATTGCCGAGATTGAAGTGGATGGCGGCGTCGGCGGGCGTGAGCGCGAGCGCTTCGCGATAGCAGGCGAGCGCCTCCTCGTGGCGTCCGAGCTTGCCGAGCACGCTGCCCAGATTCACGCGCGCGTTCACGGAGGCCGGCGCAAGCGCGAGCGCCGCGCGGCAGTGGCGCTCCGCGCCCGCGAGGTCGCCCGCTTCGCGCAGCGCGAGCGAGAGATTGTTGTGCGCGTCGGCGAACCCGGGCGCGAGGCGCAGCGCTTCGCGCAGGTTCTGCGCCGCTTCGGCGTGCTGGCCGAGCGCGAGCGCGGCGACGCCGCGGTTGCTCCAGCAGACCGCGTCGGCGGGCGCGTGTGCGAGCGCGCGGTCCATCAGCGCGAGCGCGCCGCGATGGTCGCCCAGCTGATGACGCGCGACGCCCCAGTAGTGCAACGCGTCGGCATGAGCGGGGTCGCGCTCGACCAGCACGCGATAAGTGGCTTGTGCTTCTTCGAGGCGTCCCGCGCCGTGGGCTTCGAGTGCGCCGGCAAGGCGCGCGGCAGGCGAGGCGTCAGGCATGCCGGCATCGGCGTGGGCTGCGAGTTCGTCGGGCGCAACGGGATCGGCGGCGTTGGGAGTCATGGTGGGCGTATGAGGCGGGATCGGACGCGCCAGGCGATGAAAGCGCATCTGACCGGATTGGAGATAACCGTACAAAGTAAGGGTCGCGCCCCGTCCCATCGATAAGAAAAATCCCAAAGCAGCGTGGCCAATGATCAAACCACCGGACTAGCCCGTGGCGGACTCGCGCTTTAGTGGGTTTTCGATTTCGGCGCGCGTGAGGCGGCTCTACGATGCCCTTTTTTGCCTGCCCAGGACCGCAACATGACGAATTCACCCACCGCCAGGCGCGACGCGCCCGTTGTCAGCGTCATCACGCCCACCTGGCAGCGCGAGGCCATGCTGCCGAATGCGTACCGGTCGTTCGCGCACCAGGACCTGCGCGCGTGCGAGTGGATCGTGATCGACGACAGCGCGCGGCCCAGCGCGTTCATGCAGGGCCTCGACGACCCGCGCGTGCTGTACCGCCACGTGCCGCAGCGCATGAGCACCGGCGCCAAGCGCAATCTCGCGGTGGCGCTCGCGCGCGCCGAAGTCATCGCCCATTTCGACGACGGCGAATACTATGCGCCCGACTATCTGCGCACCATGTGCGCGCAGCTCAGCCGGCGCGGAGCCGATTTCGTCAAGCTCAGCGCGTTCTTTCTGTATAGCCGCGTGTACGGCCAGTTCGGGTGGTGGGACTTGCTGCGCAAGAGCGGGCTGCATTTTCACTGGAGCCCGCTGCCGATGGTGGCGCTCAACTTTCCGCCCGACCACACGGCGTTTGCCGACAACCATTCGGGCTACGGCTTCAGCTATGTCTACACGAAGCGTCTATGGGCCGCGGGCCCGTTCGAGCCGTGCTCGCTCAACGAGGACGGCCAGTTCCTGCGGGCCGCGCTCGAACGCGGCGCGAACGTCGCGCATTTCCCCGACGACGTGGGGCTGTGCCTGCACGTTCTGCACGCGCACAGCACGCCGGCGAGCTTTCCGCAGTACCTCCTGCCCGACGCGCTCGTGACGCGGCATTTTCCGCAGTTCGCGCAGTCTGTTGAGGCGCTGCGCGCGCTGCCGCCCGACCGGCCAGCGTGAGCGAAGCCGCCTAAGCGCCCGCGGCCGCCCCAAACCCGAGCCCGTTCGGCAGCAAGCGCCGATGCGCTCAGGCGCAGGCTCAGGCTCAGGCTCAGGCCTCTGCCACGCCCGCCGCGCGCACGCCGATGCCAGCTTCGTCGAGCGCCGCGCGGATGCGCCGCGCGAATTCGAGCGCATGCGGCCCGTCGCCGTGCAGGCAGATGGTCTGCGCGTTCAGCGGCACCCACGCGCCGTCCACGGCCTGCACGCGCTGCTCGCGGATCATCGCGAGCGTGCGCGCGAGCACGGCGTCTTCGTCGTCGAGCAGGGCGCCCGGCTCGCTGCGCGGCACGAGCGAGCCGTCGGAGCGATAGCCGCGGTCGGCGAACACTTCCTCCACGGCTACGAGCCCCGTTTCGCGCGCCGCGTGCACGAGCCCGCTGCCCGCGAGCGCGAACACCGTCACCGAAGGGTCGAAGTCGTGCACCGCGGAGACGATCGCGTCGGCGATCCGCGCGTCGCGCGCGGCCTGGTTGTAGAGCGCGCCGTGCGGCTTCACGTGCGCGATGCGGCCGCCTTCGGCCTGCGCGATCGCCGAGAGCGCGCCAAGCTGGTAGAGCACGCCCGCGTAGATTTCCTCGGCGGGCAGGTTCATCTCCTTGCGGCCGAAGTTCTCGGGGTCGTTGAAGCTCGGGTGCGCGCCGATCGACACGCCTTTCTCCACGGCCCAGCGCACGCACTCGCGCATGGCGTTGGCGCCGCCCGCGTGCCAGCCGCACGCGATGTTGGCCGAGCTCACGAGGTCGAGCAGCGCCTCGTCGGAGCCGTAGCCTTCGCCGAGATCGGCGTTCAGATCGATGGTCGTCATGATGTTTCTCTCCGTATTGCCGGGCGCCCGCTGGTTACCGCTACGACCGCTGTAACCGCTATGACCGCCGCGCGTGCCATGCCGGTTCGTGCCGGTCGGCTCCGCGCGTTTCCATGCGGCCAGGGCGCCCGATGTCTGGCTCGATGCCTTGCTGGTTCCCTGATGGTGGTTGGATTCGCGACGGTGGGTGACGTTGCCCGCCGTCGCGCTCGATGTTGGGTCCGATATGGCGTTCGACGCTTGCGTCGCTTGCGCCGTTTTTGTCGCGTTTACCATTTGCGACGTTTGCATCGCTCGCTCCGCCCGCGTCATGCCCCCGGGCCCTGCGTGGCCGCGCCGCGTGCGCGGCGGCTCGCGTGGCGCTCGTCCTGCATGGCGATCGCGGTGTCGATCTGCCGCAGGTAGGCCCGTTCCTCCAGCAGCGCGTGGCGCGCGACGGCTGGCGTCGTCTCGACGAAGCGCACGGCCGCCGTGAGCCGCACCTGCCCGAGCTTCCAGAGATCGGCGCGGATCACGGCGCCGATCTTCGGATAGCCGCCCGTGGTCTGCGCATCGCTCATCAGCACGATGGGCTGGCCGTTCGGCGGCACCTGGATCGTGCCCGGCAGCACCGCGTGCGAGAGCAGGTCGGTGCGCGCCTCGCGCGCGAGCGGCGTGCCTTCGAGCCGATAGCCCATGCGGTTGCTGTTGGGCGTGACCTGCCATTCGTCGGACCAGAAGGCGCGCTGCGCCTCGGGCGTGAAGCTCTCGTACTCGGGGCCGCGCAGCACGCGCACGGGCATGGCCCACAGCGCGCCGTCCGGATGGCGGCCGCGCCGGTGCGGCGCTTCGTCGGGATAGACGAAGCTGCACTGCGAGGGCGCCTTCACGCCGAAGGGCGGCGCGCCGGCGGCGAGCGACGCACGCTCGCCACCGGCCGCGAACGAAGCGCCCGTGGCGAGGCGGTCGCCGTCCTTGAGCGCGCGGCCCGCGAGACCGCCGAAGCCGGCGGCGAGGTCGGTGCTGCGCGAACCGAGCATCGGCAGGACGTCGATGCCGCCCGCGACGCACACATAGGCGCGCATGCCGCGTTTGGCGCCGTTGAGCACGAGCGTTTCGCCGGCCTCGACCGGCAGGCTCCACCACGACCACACCGGCTTGCCGCCGAGCGTCGCGCCGAATTCGGTGCCGGTGATGGCCACGCGCGTCGCGCGCGCGAAGCGCAGCGCCACGGGGCCGAAGGTGATTTCGAGCCCCGCCGCGTCGTGCCGGTTGCCGACGAGCCGGTTGCCCACTTCGAGCGCGAGCGTGTCGAGCGCCCCGCCGGTGGCGACGCCGAGATGCCGGTAGCCGGGCCGGCCGAGATCCTGGACCGTGGTCAGCAGGCCGGCGCGCAGAACTTCGATCATGCGTGGGTCTCCTCGACGAGGTCTTCGCTGATGCTCTCGATGACGAAGCGCACGCGGTCGCCGGGCATGAGCAGCGTGGGCGGATTGCGCGCGGGATCGAAGAGGGCGAGCGCGGTGCGGCCAATCAGCTGCCAGCCGCCGGGCGCCTGTGCGGGATAGATGCCGGTCTGCTCGCCGCCGATGCCGACCGACCCCGCGGGGACCGCGAGGCGCGGCTCGCGCCGGCGCGGCGCGTGCAGCGCGGCGTCGAGCCCGCCGAGATAGGCGAAGCCCGGCTGAAAGCCGAGAAAGAACACGGTGTAGACGCCAGCGGCGTGCCGCGCGGCGACATCGGCGCTCGCAAGCCCGGTGTGCTGCGCGACGGCGGCGAGATCGGGGCCCGCCGCGCCGCCGTAGCTCACCGGGATCTCGACTTCGCGGCTCTCCGATGCGGCCTGCGCCGCGTCCGCAGCCTCGTGCCATGCCGCTTCGAGCGCGGCGGCGAGCGCGTGGGCGTTGGCGGCGAGCGCATCGAAGGTGATCGTCAGGTTGTTCATGCCGGGCACGACTTCGCGCACGGCGTCCCAGCCGCGCACACTCGCGGCCACGGCCCAGATGCGGCGCTGGACCTCGAGCGTGGCGGGCGGCGGGCTTTCGCAGACGAGGGCTTCGTCGCCGAGAAAATAAATACGGGGAACAGGATTGCGCATGATGTCGGGGGCCGGTGCCGGGTACGCAGCAAGGCACGCAGCAGAGCAGATTACGAGTCGAACGACGGCGAAAAAACGACCGCTAAAAACGACGGCGAAAATGGAGCAGGCGCAGCGCGCCCGCTGGTGCAAGACAAGCGCAATTCAGCGCGCAGCGAGACGCCCCGCGAGATGCGCGCCGGCTTCGGTGACCACGGCATCGAGCGGCAGATCGTGCGCGCCGCGCTCGGGCACGCCGTCATCGATGCGGCATGCTTCATAGGCGATGCCCACCGTGAGCGGCAACGCCTCGCCGGGCCACGCCGCGAGCGTGCGGTCGTAATAGCCGCCGCCATAGCCGAGCCGGTAGCCGTCACGATCGAATCCCACGCAGGGCACGAGCAGCAACTCGGGCACGGCCGCTTCGGGCGAGGCCGGCTCGGGAATGCCGTGATGACCTTCGCGCATCGGCGCGCCCGGCGTCCAGAAATAGAAATGCAGCGGCGTATGGCGCTCGGGAATCGCGGGCAGCGCGGCGCGGCGCGATGCGTCGGCCGCGAGCCACGCGGCGATCCATTCGCGCGCATCGAACTCGCCCGCCAACGGCCAGTAAAAGCCGATCGAACGCGGTGCGAGACGGCTGATGAGCGCGTCGAGATGAGCCGTCAGCGCCGCGTTGGCCGGGGCTTCGGCGGACGCTGCGAGACGCACTGCGCGAAGTCGCGTACGCCACGCCTTTTTGGATTCGGCCGTGGGGTTGCATGCTATGCTTGGGTTCACCTCGCGCTCCAGAAATAACGATGTCCAAACGCCTTGTCCGAGTATATCGCGCGGTCGGTCTTGCACTGGCCGCCGCGGCACTCGTCGCGTGCAGTACGGCCGATGCCGTGCGGCCCGTCGCCCTGCCCGTGGGGGCCGCTCTTTCGCCCGACGATCAAACCTTCATCCAGCTTCGCGAGGCCGCACGCAATAACGATGCCGCGCGCGCCGCGCAACTCGCTGCGATGATTCCGGATTATCCCGCGCCGTCGTACCTCGAATACTTCCAGTTGAAACCGCAACTGTTCGATTCGCAGGGCCACGCGCGCGTGGACGCCCCCGACGCGCCGGTGCTCTCGTTCCTGCAGCGCCACGACGGCGAGGCCATCGCCGACCGCCTGCGCAACGATTATCTGCTCGTGCTCGGCGCGCGCCACGACTGGGTGAACTTCGACCAGCAGTACCCGCGCTTCGTGCTCAACGACGACACCCAGGTGAAGTGCTACGCGCTGGAGTCGCGCGCGGCGCGCGGCGAAAACGTCGCGAACGATGCGCGCGCGCTGCTCACCGAGCCGCGCTATTACGGCGACGGCTGCGTCGACCTCATCACCGCGCTCGCCATCAAAGGCCAGTTCTCGAGCGACGACGTCTGGCAGCAGATCCGCCTCGCCTACGAGCAGAACCAGACCTCGACGGGCGCGAAGCTGCTCGACGGACTCGCGCAGCGTCCCGACCCCACGGCGTTCAGCCAGGCGGTCAGCACGCCGCCGCTCACGCTTGCGGGCGGCGTCGGCGCCGATCCGCAATCGCATCAGCTCGCGCTGCTCGCGGTCACGGTGATGGCGCGCAACGACCCCGCCATGACGGCCGCCACCTTCGCGGCGGTCGCGCCTTCGCTCACCTCGCCCGAGCGCGCGATCGGCTGGGGCACGATCGGCTATCAGGCCGCGCTCAAGCGCATGCCGGGCGCGCTCGACTGGTATCGCCTCTCGGCCAACGCGCCGCTTTCGAACGCCGCCTACGAATGGCGCACGCGCGCGGCGCTGCTCGGCGGCGACTGGACCATGGTGCGCTGGTCGATCGAGCAGATGCCCACGGCGCTGCGGGCGCAGCCCACCTGGGTCTACTGGCACGCGCGCGCGCTCAAGCAGGCGGGCCAGGCCGATCAGGCCAACCAGGAATTCGCGTCGATCTCGCAGGGCTATAACTTCTACGGCCAGCTCGCGACTGAAGAACTCGGCCAGCAGATCACCATTCCGCCGAAGACCACGGTCTCCGACGCCGAAATCGCACAAGTCGCGCAAACGCCGGGCTTCGCGCTCGCGCAGCGTTTCTACGCGCTGAATCTGCGGCTCGAAGGCAACCGCGAATGGAACTGGCCGCTGCGCGGCATGAGCGATCGCCAGTTGCTGGCGGCCGCCGAATACGCGAAACGCATCCAGCTGCTCGACCGCACCGTCAACACGGCCGACCGCACGCAGACCCAGCACGACTTCTCGCTGCGCTATCTCGCGCCGTTCCGCGACGTGGTGGAGCGCGACGCGCAAACCAACGGCCTCGACGTCGAATGGGCCTACGGCCTGATTCGCCAGGAATCGCGCTTCATCCTCAATGCGCGCTCGGGCGTGGGCGCGAGCGGCCTCATGCAGCTCATGCCGGCCACGGCGCAGATGGTGGCGAAGAAGATTGGCTTGGGCCCGCTCTCGCGCGACCAGCTCAACGACCTCGACACCAATATCCTGCTCGGAACGAACTATTTGTCGATGATCTACAATCAGTTCGACGGCTCCGCCGTACTCGCCACGGCGGGCTACAACGCCGGACCGGGACGCCCGCGCCAGTGGCGTGCTTCGCTGCCGCGCGGGGTCGAGGGCGCCATCTTCGCGGAAACCATTCCGTTCCAGGAAACCCGCGATTACGTGAAAAACGTGTTGTCGAACACGGTCTACTATGCGGCGCTGTTCGAGGGTCGTCCGCAATCGCTGAAGACGCGTCTGGGCTATATCTCGCCGCTGCAGTGAGCGTCGCGCGGCGTGGCTCCCACGGAGCCGCGCCGCTGCACGAACCCACCCCTTGCGGATGCGGGCGCAGCGCGCCGCCGTCCGCACGAGGATGCACGAGGAGGTCGAAGATGAGACATCAAGCCATCGCGGTCATCGGCGGTTCGGGATTCATCGGCAGCCATCTCGTCAACGCGCTCGTCGAGGCGGGCAAGGACGTGCGCGTCGCCGCGCGGCGGCGCACCAACGCCCGCCATCTCACGCTGCTTCCCATCGACGTGATCGAAACCGACGTGACCGATCCGGTCGCGCTCGCGAGCTTCGTCGAAAACGCCGACGCCGTCATCAATCTCATCGGCACGCTCAACGGCGGGCACGGCACGCCCTATGGCCCGGGCTTCGCGAAACTGCACGTCGAGCTGCCCACGAAGATCGTCGCCGCCTGCGAGAGCAAGGGCGTGCACCGCCTGATCCACGTGAGCGCGCTGGGCGCCGACTCGCGCGGGCCGAGCATGTATCTGCGCTCGAAAGGCGATGGCGAAAAAGCCGTGCACGCGGCCACGGCGCTTGCCACGACGATCCTGCGCCCGTCCGTCGTGTTCGGCCCGGACGACACCTTCCTCAACCGCTTCGCGGTGCTGCAAAAGCTCTTCCCTGTGATCCCGCTCGGCATGCCCGATGCGAAGTTCCAGCCCGTCTATGTGGGCGACGTGTCGAAGGCCATCGTCAATGTGCTCGATCTCGACGCCGCGAGCGGGCACACTTATGAAATCGGTGGTCCGACGGTCTACACGCTCGAGCAGCTGGTGCAGTATTGCGGCGAGGTGGTGGGCCGTCAGGCGCGCATCGTGCGGCTGCCCGATGCGTTCGCGCGGCTCCAGGCGCTCTCGTTCGAAATGGCGCCCGGCGTGCCGGTGCTCACGCGCGACAATCTCGATTCGATGAAAGTCGACAGCGTGCTCACGGGTCCGCTCGCACCCGAGCTCGGCGTGGAGCCCGCGAGCATCGAGACGATCGCGCCGCTCTATCTCGCCGACGCCTCGCTGCGCTCGCGCCTGAATGTCTTCCGCGCGAGCGCGCACCGGTAGACGCGGCGCCTCGCGCGGCCGGTAGCACAATCGCTGGACCAACGAAGCAACGAAGCGGGCCACGCAGCCGGGCACGAGCCCGGGCGCGTGGCGCGCCCCAACCTCGACTCCTGTTCAACGATAAAACGGTCAATATGAAGCTCGTCATTGGAGACAAGAACTACTCATCGTGGTCGATGCGCCCCTGGGTGCTGATGACGCATTTCGGCATTCCGTTCGAAGAGGTGCTGATCGAGCTCGACCGGCCCGAAACGAAGGGCGCGATTCTCGCGTTCTCGGCATCGGGCAAGGTGCCGTGCCTCATCACCGACGACGGCCTCGCCGTGTGGGACTCGCTCGCGATCGCCGAAACGCTCGCGGAGCGCTTCCCGCAGCACGCGCTGTGGCCGCGCGACGCGAACGCTCGCGCGCGGGCGCGCAGCGTGAGCGCCGAGATGCATTCGAGCTTCACCAATCTGCGCACGAACATGCCGATGGCGATCCGCACCTCGAAGCCGGGCACCGGCGCCACGCCGGGCACGCTCGCCGACATCGCGCGCATCGACGCGCTCTGGAGCGAGTGCCTCGCAGCCAGCGGCGGTCCGTTCCTGTTCGGCGAATTCAGCATCGCCGATGCGATGTACGCGCCCGTCGTGATGCGCTTCAACACCTACGCGCCGCAGCTTTCGCGCGAGGCGGCCGCCTACGCGGCGCGCGTGAGCGCCGAGCCCGCCGTCGCGGCATGGATCGAAGCCGCGCGCAAGGAAACCCACCGCATCGAGCACGACGAACCCGACGCATGAAGATTTACGTGGTAGGCGGCGCGATCCGCGACGACATGCTGGGGCTGCCCGTGCGCGACCGGGACTACGTGGTCGTGGGCGCGACGCCCGAGCAGATGGCCGCGCAAGGCTATCGTCCAGTGGGCAAGGACTTTCCGGTGTTCCTGCATCCGCAGACGCAGGAGGAGTACGCGCTCGCGCGTACCGAGCGCAAGACGGCGGCCGGCTATCACGGCTTCCAGTTCTTCTATGCGCCCGACGTCACGCTCGAAGAGGATCTTGCGCGGCGCGATCTCACCATCAACGCGATGGCGCGCGAGGTCCAGCCCGGCGGCGTGCTGACCGGGCCCGTGGTCGATCCGTTTGGCGGTGCGAACGATTTGCGCGAGCGCGTGTTCCGCCACGTGAGCGATGCGTTTCTCGAAGACCCGGTGCGCATCCTGCGCGTGGCGCGCTTCGCGGCGCGCTTCGCCGATTTCACGGTCGCGCCCGAGACCATGGCGCTCATGCAGTCGATGGTGAGTTCCGGCGAAGTCGACGCGCTCGTGCCCGAGCGCGTCTGGCAGGAAGTCGCGCGCGGGCTCATGGAAGACCGGCCCTCGCGCATGTTCGCGGTGCTGCGCGAATGCGGCGCGCTCGCGCGCGTGCTGCCCGAAGTCGACAACCTGTTCGGCGTGCCGCAGCGCGCCGACTATCACCCCGAGGTCGATACCGGCGTTCACGTGATGATGGTGATCGATCACGCCGCCGCGCAGGGCTATACGCTGCCGGTGCGCTTTGCCGCGCTCACGCACGATCTGGGCAAGGCGACCACGCCCGAGGACGTGCTGCCGCGCCACATCGGCCACGAAGGACGCAGCGTCGACCTGCTCAAGCCGCTGTGCAACCGGCTGCGCGTGCCCAACGAATGCCGCGACCTCGCGCTGCTCGTCGCGCGCGAGCACGGCAACGTGCATCGCGTGATGGACATGGGCGCGGCCGCGCTCGTGCGCCTGTTCGAGCGCAGCGACGCGCTGCGCAAGCCCGCGCGCTTTGCCGAAGCGCTGCAGGCCTGCGAGTCGGATCTGCGCGGGCGGCTGAACTGGGAGAACGCGCCTTATCCGCAGGCGGAGCGGCTGCGCGTGGCGCTGACCGCGGCGCGCGGCGTTGACGCGGGCGCGATCGCGCAGACGATCAGCGAAGCGGGCGCGGGCAAGAACGCCGCGGAGAAGATCAAGGAAGCGGTGCACGGCGCGCGGGTCGACGCGGTGGAAAAGGCGCTGGTGGCTGCGTGATGGCGGCCAATCGCGTGAATGGCCCCGGACCCGCTACGTTGAGCGGCCGCAAGCCGCTTACACGCACCGCCTGTAACCCGCCGCACTAGGGCGCATTGCGCGGGGCGGGGCGAAACTGGTTGTCGATGGTGTCGAGCACCTCCCGCAATTGACGTCCATGCGGCCCGCTTCCTTCAGGGTTCATCTTGTCCTGCATGTTGGTGAAGAACCGGCTGATGCCGATTTGCTCGAGAACCTTCGCATACGCGCTGACCGGCGGCGGCAGCTTGGCCGCGTAATGGGCAACGCCGCCGAATAGCTTGTCGAATGCGGCGGCCGCTGCTGCGTTATCGCCGTTGGGATTCGATACCCACACGTTGAGCTCCGCGATCGCCGACGAAATCTCGCACGCCGCGAGAATGTCGGTGATGCGCGTCTCCACGGACTCGATATGATCGCGAACTGCCGCGACGGCCTCATTGGCGCTCTTCAACTGATCGGGGAGCGCCGGATTTGCCGCGACGAAGGTTTGAAGATCGCGCGCCTTTGCTGTGTAGTCCTCTGCTTTGTCGAGCATATCCTTCAACTGCTCGACATTCGGCATGCAAAGGCCCGCGGTGGGTTTCAGCTTATGAAAGAGCGCATCGAGTACGTTGTAGCCCATTGCTGTCTCCGACGGTGAACGCGCTTCATGCCAGTCTAGTGTGCCCCGAGACGGTTAGCCAGGAGAGACCGCGATTTGTGCGCGTAGGGCCGCAGAAGCGACAGTCTGGTTTGGCGGTGCACACGATTCAGCAGATGAATCCGACGAGGCGTCGCGGGCTCGCTCAAAGCGCGCGCACGAGCAACGAAAGCACCATCGAGAGCACGAGCGTCGACATGAACGGCAGCGGATATTCGCGGCCGAAGAGGCGCAGCGTGACATCGCCGGGCAGCCGCCCGATGCCGAGCTTCCTGAGCCACGGCTGCGCGCCGGAGAGAATCGCGACGGCGATGAAGGTGGTCAGAAACCAGCGGATCATGGTCGGCCCGGTGTATGGATCACGCTCAGAGCGTGTGGCTGCGGTCGCCGCGCGCGAACGCGGCGATGGTCGCATCGATGCCGCGCGAGAACGCGATCACCTTGAAGAGCTCGCCCATCTCCGCCTCCGAGACGAGCTTCTGCACCGCGTTCGCGGCCGGCAAGAAGCGCGCGGCGTCGTGCGGGTCGATCTCGCCGAGCACCTCGGTGATGCCGGCGTTCATCAGGAAGCGCGCCTGCGAGGTGTAGCCGAGCAGGTCCGCGCCCGCCTCGACGCCGGCCTGCGCGATGCCGCTGAATTCCACGTGCGCCGTGATGTCCTGCAAGCCGGGATAGAGGAACGGGTCGCCGTGCGCGCGATGGCGATAGTGGCACATGAGCGTGCCCTGCACGCGCTGCGGATGGTAGTACTCGCCGCGCGGAAAGCCGTAATCGATGAAGAACGCCGCGCCGCGCACGAGCATCGCGCAGATCGTGCGCGTGAAGGCGAGCGCGGCCTCGTGCGTTTCCGTCACGTAGTCTTCGCTGCCTTCGATCTCCGCGAGCACGCTGCCGGGCACGCTCCGCGCCCAGTCGGCGTCGATGCCGCTCAGCGCCGGGCGGTCCGAGAACTGCAGCGCGCCGTCGCCGTTCACGCTCACGCCGCGCTCGTGCCACACGGCGTCCTTGCGCGCGAACAGGCGCACCGGCATCGCGTCGAGCACCTCGTTGCCGATCACCACGCCTTCGAACTGCGCGGGCAGCGCGTCGAGCCACTGCACGCGAGCGGCCAGATGCGGCGCGAGCCGCGCGATCGTCTCGCGCTGGCGTTCGCGCAGCTCGCCCGAAAGATCGACGATGGCGTACGAATCGAACGGCACGCCGAGCGCTTCGAGCGCGAGCATCACGCCCGCGGCGAGCCGCCCCGTGCCCGCGCCGAACTCCATGAGCGCGCGCGTGCTGCTTGCCGCGAGCGCTTCGCCCACGGCGCGCGCGAGCGTGGCCGCGAACAGCGGCGACATTTCGGGCGCGGTCACGAAGTCGCTGCCGTCGTCGGCGAAGAGGCCGAACTTGCGCGCGCCGCCGCTGTAATAGCCGAGCCCCGGCGCGTAGAGCGCGCGCTCCATGTAGCGGTCGAACGGCAGCCAGCCGCCCGTCGCGGCGACTTCGGCACGCACGGTGGCGGCGAGCGCCTCGGACTGCGCGAGCGCGATCGGCTCGGGAACAGGTAAACTAGCGGGTTCGTGAGCTTTCGGATTCATCCCGGCATTGTAAATGAGCGAAACATCGGGCATCCGCCCGTCTGGCGGGGTTGCGGGGGGGCCGCCAAAGGCCGAGGCTGGGCACGACGCGACGCGCCCGGCACCGGGTAAATCGCCGGAGGGCGCACCGCCAAAGGGCGCGCCGCCATCCGGCCCTGTATCGAAGACCACCCAGCCGTGCGAACGGACCTCGCATTTGGGCAGTTCGGCCGCCCAAAAGGCCGCGCGCGTGATCCTGGTGACGGGCGGCGCGCGCCGCATCGGCCGTGCGTTCTCGCTGGGCTTTGCCGAGCGTGGCTGGGACGTCGCGGTGCATTACGGCGATTCGCAGACCCAGGCCGACGAGGTCGTCGCGCAGATTCGCGCCATGGGCCGCCGCGCGGTCGCGCTGCACGCCGACCTCGCGAACGAGGCGCAAGTCGCGCGCCTCGTGCCCGATTGCGCCGCGGCGCTCGGGCTGCCCGCGTGCGTGCTGAACAACGCGTCGCGCTTCGAGGAAGACACGGCGCGCGACGTGGGTTACGCAAGGTTGCAGCATCTGATGGCGATCAATGTGGGCGCGCCGCTCGTGCTGGCGCGCATGCTGTGGGAAGCGACGCCCGAAGCCGCGGCGCACGACGAATCGTTGCGGCCCTGCGTGATCAACGTGCTGGATCAGAAGCTGTACAACATGAATCCCGATTACCTGTCGTACACGCTGACGAAGGCCGCGCTGCAGAACGCCACCGTCGCGCTCGCCCAGGCGCTCGCGCCGAAGCTGCGCGTGGTGGGCCTCGCGCCCGGTCTCACACTGCAGTCGGGCGACCAGACGCCGCAGAGCTTCGCCGCCGCGCACCAGGTCACGCCGCTCGGCCGCGCGTCGCGTCCCGCCGATCTCGTGGAGGCCGCGCTGTATCTCGCGCAGGCCTCGGGCGTGACCGGCTCGACGCTGGTGGTCGACGGCGGCCAGCATCTCGTGCCGCTGCCGCGCGACGTGATGTTTTTGACGGGCGATCAGGCATCGGTCTGATGTCGGCCTGAAATCGGCCTGAATGGACCGGGTCGGGCGGCGAGCCGCGTTGCGGCGGCGTTTCGTGGGTCATGCCCAATAACGCAACTAAATGCGTAGACCGTCGCGGCTACGAGAACATTTCACGCGACCTGAATCCGCTTTTCGCGCCTGCCATCGCGCGAAGGCTTTGCAAACCGTATGACCCGCGAGGCGCGCAACGCCCCGCGCCGTGCAGGAAAACCGCACGCTTTTATCGACTGGAACGAACATGTCCGCCGTACTCATCCATCCCCGGCTCGCCGATTGCCGCCGGCTCTTCTTGCGCAACTACGAAGTGCACATCAACATCGGCGTGCATGACTTCGAAAAACGCGGCGAGCAGCGCGTCGTCATCAACGTCGACCTGTTCGTTCCGCTTTCGTCGACCACGCCGCATGAAGACAAGCTGCGCGAAGTCGTCGATTACGACTTCATGCGCGCGACCGTCGCCGCACGCGTGGGCCAGGGCCATATCCATCTGCAGGAGACGCTCTGCGACGACCTCGCCGCCGCGCTGCTCTCGCACGAGCTGGTTCGCGCGGTGCGCGTGTCGACTGAAAAGCCCGACGTGTACCCGGACTGCGACGCGGTGGGCGTCGAGGTCTTTCGCATCAAGGAGGACTGATTCATGAACGCCCCCGAAACGCTCGCCGCCGCTGAGACGGCAGCCGCCGCCGAGGCGCCCTCCGAAGTTTCCACGGAAAAAGCCGGCCGCGCCGCGCTCACGCGCCGCGAGCAGAAGGAAGCCTACGAGAACAACAAGCTGTTCAAGCGCATCGTGCGCCAGGTCGGCCAGGCGATCGGCGACTACAACATGATCGAGGACGGCGACAAGGTGATGGTGTGCCTCTCGGGCGGCAAGGACAGCTACGCGATGCTCGACGTGCTTCTGCGCCTGCGCGAGCGCGCACCGATCGACTTCGAGATCGTCGCGGTGAATCTCGACCAGAAGCAGCCCGGCTTTCCCGAGCACGTGCTGCCCCAGTATCTCGACAAGGTGGGCGTGCCGTACCACATCGAGAATCAGGACACCTACAGCATCGTCAAGCGCCTCGTGCCCGAGGGCAAGACCACCTGCTCGCTGTGCTCGCGCCTGCGCCGCGGGATTCTGTACCGCGTGGCGGGCGAGCTCGGCGCGACCAAGATCGCGCTGGGCCATCATCGCGACGACATCCTCCAGACGCTGCTCCTGAACCTGTTCTACGGCGGCAAGCTCAAAGGCATGCCGCCCAAGCTGCAATCGGACGACGGCAAGAATATCGTGATCCGGCCGCTCGCCTACGTGAAGGAAACCGATCTGGAAAAGTACGCCGAACTGCGCGAATTCCCGATCATTCCGTGCAACCTGTGCGGCAGCCAGCCCAATCTCAAGCGCGCGGAAATGAAGGCGCTGATCCGCGAGTGGGACAAGCGCTTCCCGGGCCGCGTGGAGAACATGTTCAACGCGCTCGGCAATGTCGTGCCGTCGCACCTGATGGACGCGACGCTGTTCGGCTTCAAGGATCTGCGCGCGACGGGCGTGGCCGACCCGGCCGGCGATATCGCGTTCGACGAGGAACCGTGCTCGACCGATTCCGCCGATACGCCTGCGCAAGGCGGCGCGACGCTCAAGTTCACGCCCCTCGACGAGCTCTGAAACGGGGCGCGGACGGCGTCGTGCGCGTAGTGCATAGCCGTCGCACGCAAAACCGCATCGGACCCCAAGGCGGCCTGTCATGGCCGCCTTTTTTGCGGCTGTCGCAAGTGTGTAAAAGAATGTTCGCTGATGCAGCAAACGCCCGCCGGCTGCGGCGTCGGGGATACCCCCCCATGCTAAAATCAGCCGCTTCATCCCCTCTCAAGTCACCGATGCAATGAACATCGTGATCCTCGCGGCAGGCATGGGCAAACGCATGCATTCCGCACTGCCGAAAGTGCTCCATCCTCTCGCCGGCCAGCCGCTTCTCTCGCACGTGATCGACACCGCACGCAGCCTCGCGCCCACGCGCCTCGTGGTCGTGATCGGCCATGGCGGCGAGGCCGTGCGCGCCGCCGTGGCCGCGCCCGACGTGCAGTTCGCCGTGCAGGAGCAGCAGCTCGGCACGGGCCACGCGCTCGCGCAGGCGCTGCCGCTGCTCGATCCGGACCAGCCCACGCTCGTGCTCTACGGCGACGTGCCGCTCACGCGCGCTTCCACGCTCAAACGCCTCACCGATGTCGCGGCCAACGCCGGGGCAAAAGCGGGCTACGGCATCCTCACCGTGAAGCTCGACGACCCGACCGGCTACGGCCGCATCGTGCGCGGCGCGACGGGCCAGGTGCTGCGCATCGTCGAGCAGAAGGACGCGAGCGACGACGAGCGCCTCATCGACGAGATCAACACTGGCATCGTCGTGACGCCCACGGCGCCGCTGGCGGGCTGGCTCGCGGCGCTGAAGAACGAGAACGCGCAGGGCGAGTACTACCTCACCGACGTTGTGGAAGCGGCGATCGCGGCGGGCCATCCGGTCGTGACCGCGCAGCCCGACGAAGAATGGGAAACGCTCGGCGTGAACAGCAAGCAGCAGCTCGCCGAACTCGAGCGCGTGTACCAGCGCAACGCCGCCGACGCGCTGCTCGCTGCCGGTGTGACGCTCGCGGACCCGGCTCGCTTCGACCTGCGCGGCTCGATCAGCTGCGGGCGCGACGTGTTCATCGACGTGAACTGCGTGTTCGAAGGCCAGGTCACGCTCGCCGATAACGTGCGCATCGGCCCGAACTGCGTGATCCGCGACGCCAGGATCGGCGCGGGCACGCGTGTGGATGCCTATACGCATATCGAGAGCGCGACGGTTGGCGCGAATGCCGTGCTTGGGCCTTACGCGCGTCTGCGCCCCGGCGCGCAACTCGCCGACGAGGTCCACGTGGGCAACTTCGTCGAGGTGAAGAACGCCAACATCGGCCTGGGCTCGAAGGCCAATCACCTGAGCTACGTGGGCGACGCCGACGTGGGCGCGGGCGTGAACATCGGCGCGGGCACCATCACCTGCAATTACGACGGCGCGAACAAGCACCGCACCGTGATCGAAGACCATGTGTTCGTGGGCTCCGATACGCAGCTCGTCGCGCCGGTGCGCGTGGGCCGCGGCGTGACCATCGCGGCGGGCACGACTGTCTGGAAGGACGTACCCGAAGACACACTCGTGCTCAACGACAAGACCCAGATCGCGAAAGCCGGCTACGTGCGGCCGGTGAAGAAAAAAAGCTGAACAGCGCAACACTCCGGGCGCCGCGCGCGTGAACCTTGAAACGCCGCGCG